>JAUIHB010000018.1 GCA_030432465.1 Gammaproteobacteria bacterium | reverse complement strand
TAAACTTTCAGTACTTCTATCAAGAACAACACCTTCAAGTTTTATTTGGTAGTAGTCCACGGATAGACTCATGTCGTCTGTAATATTGTAAACGAAACCGATAGTTGATGAGTTACCTTCTTCTTCTTCTAAAAATGTAGAGCCTTGACGGTTTCCAAATATGGAATAAGCGCCCGGTAAACCTGCTCCTCCACCAACGCCAATATTCAGAGTACATTGATTGTAGTCGGCAGTTCCAGCAGAAGTTGTTATTTCATCTAACTGTTGGACACGGCATAAATATTGATCATTTGCTGTTTGATAGAAGCCGCTTGGATCTGCATAAACAAAATGCATGTCTGGTGCTCTGAATGTTGTAGCGTGAGTGGCACGAAGCAAGAGATTATCAATAGGTCGATACTCCAGACCTATATTATAAGTTGTCGCATCATCAACATTGGTATCGTCATCATATTTGTCCCAACGTGCAGCTAAACTGGCAGTAAGTTTTTCTGCTAATGGTATACTCAGCTCTGCTCCTAAAGCGTATCTATCACGCTCACCACCACCACCTGTGCCTGTGTAGCCAAACCATTCGGAATTAACAAGTTTTGGATCGAGAGTTATATCGTATTCCTGAGAACCTGCTTCTGCAACCAAAGCCAGCCCAACATAACCGGCAGGCATTTCTAATATTGAATCGTTTGTGACGACAAACGTTGCTGTCGTATTTTTTGAGTCTGCATTGGTTGTATCAATACCACTTATTGAACGGAACTCCTCCTGTGTTAATTGGCGATACATATTAGAACTTGGTGCATTATGAGTATTCCAAACGCCTAATCCAAATGCTGTCAAATCTGCTGAACCAGTTACGGGACCTAAGAAAAATAAATCTGCAGCCGCTTTGTCTATAAGTCGTCTTTCGCGCTTAAGGTCGTATTGTGAAGTACTTATTGCTAATTCATAATCAAATTCGTTAGTAAGCCTTCCTCTCATACCTAGGGTAAAATCTATTGCTGTTTCATAAGAAGCGTTGGTATTCTCACCGATTTCTTCTGGAGTAAATATTCTTTGCCAAAGTTCAGTTTGACCGCCAATCCCGAAGTAATCAGTATTGGCACTATTGACAACATAGTTTTCCCAGCCGGCCGCGGTACCTGATGAGTATTGCCACCATGGGCTAAAAGTGTTCAGTTCCGTTTTTGAGTCTGTAGCAACAAGAGTAGTGAATAGCTCGTGATCGGCAGAAAAATCATAAGTTAAATTGAGATATCCAGTGTAATTATTTTTTGCATTACGTATCGTTCCAAAGCCCACATCATCAGCAGTACCACAATAATTACCTGCCCCAGCTCGGAAAGAGTATTCAATTGAATTTCGAGCCAAATCAGAAAGCGGATCACAAGTTGTTGGGCTTGGGTCTATATAAGTGAAACCATCGCCGTTACCATCAAAAGGATCCAGTATTAAGAAGGTTCGACTATTTACTACATCCGTTATTCCATTTATCACATCGGGGTTATCATAATACGAATCCATGTAGTCTCTATCATAGGCATAGATAGGCTCTCGGTTAAAGACTTCTAGTCCATAGACCAAGTTCATTTTTTCCGCTTGGTGACCTCCAACAAATTGTAAGCGATAGCTTTCGCCACCGCCATCAGTGGTTTGTCCAACTCTGGCTGTGAGGTGCATTCCTTCAACATTATCTTTTAGAATAATGTTGATAACGCCAGCAACGGCATCAGAACCATAAATCGCAGATGCTCCAGAGGAAAGAATCTCAATTCGCTCGATCATCACCGATGGGATATTAGCCACATTGACAATATTACTTTGTCCATTAAATGCTAAAGGGTAATCTGCCATGCGTCGGCCATTAACTAATGTAAGAGTTCTTCCTGGCCCTATAGATCTGAGATTAAGTGAGTCTGCACCTGGAGTAAAAGTATTAGTGTCTTGAGCGCCTTGATTAGAACCATTTATTTGAGATAAAGCGTGTAATGCCTCAAATGCAGTACTGAACCCGTTGGCTTCTATGTCCTCCGCAGTTATAACATGCACTGGCGCAGCTGTTTCATAATCTGTTTGTTTCAAGCGTGAGCCCGTAACAATTATCTTATTATTGCCTTTCTCTGCTTCTAGTTCTTCTTCTGCAGCAAGGGTTGTTTGTGAGCCCAGAGTTAAAATACCCGACAAGAAGAGTGAATATTTAACCGCAGACGCAACTCGACATCGTTTTGCCTGAATGTTCATTGGATAATCCTATATTGTTATTGGTTAGTTAATTAATTATTATAGTTTTATTAGTGATCGATATATTGATAATACCGACTTTATTATAGAATCAAATAAGCTTTAATTTGGCAATGGTAATATTAAGAGCATTACAAAAAAGTATAACATGTCGTGAGTAGTGAGTTTTACAATTCTCAATTTGTGAATAGATTGGCTAAATTGCTTGGATTAAAGTGAAATAAAAAGCTAAAAAAATTATTTTAATAAATAAAATAGGGCTTTATTTTACTGGCAATATAAATGTTAGGGAAGGAAGTGTCTCTATTGTTATTCAGTGCTGGAGGGGGAATTAAAATAAACTGTGCCAGTTAATCGCGGAAGAGGTTAATTATGTGCTGATTCTTTTATGATTAAATTTACGGTGAATTAATACAATGTATATTCAACTTTTTTTCAATTATTTATGGGTTGTACTGACTGAAAAAAAATAGTCTTATACTAGGGTAGCTCGGAAGAGTTACACCCTGGTTGTTAACCCTCCCGATCTGCCGATTGGAGGGTTTTTTTTTGAGATATTATTTTTCAAATAGCTTTTTCTTAGTGTTGAAACTTTTGAAAAAATCTCTTTTGTGAGATTTTTTGTGGCGAAATGAGGTTAAGTATTAAAAAATCTATCTTAATTTAATAAGATAGACCGAAAGTATTATTTAAAAAAATAATACTTTGCTTATTAATTAGTTGAAGTTGTAACTAATACTGACATAGCCAGCTTCTTGAAGTGTTACGCCCTCATTGAAAGTTTGAATATTTTGTGTCGTTGTAAAGCCTTGAGTTAATCGAGAGTGCTGATTGCTTGAATTTATCTGAAGGATATAACCTTTCTTAGGCAGTGTGGTGATTTTTGCTTGGATGTTGTGCTTTTTGATAATGCGCCTTAGGTGACAAACTGCATGAGTTAACCCTTGCTCCCCAGTGTAGGCGTTTCCGTGCCAGATAGAATCGATAAGGTTGTCCCTTAAAATAAGTTTATTAGGGTTGTTAACAAGCTCAATTAAGACTTGCCAAAGCTTACTTCTGAGTCGAATACAACTTGTTTCGATTTGAAGTGTTTGTGTTTCCGTATCCAGAATACAGCCACCAAAAGACATTGGTTTTACCATTGTGTTCCAAGCTCCTATATTATCCATATCAACTATTCTCTATTTTTATTACAGGATTATTTGTAATTAATACGAAGTTATTCGTATTAAACTACGAAAACTTTCATAGCACAAGCGAATAATATACATCCTTTTATTATTAGTTTGTTATTCCAAATGTTTCATTTTGTTAGTCTACACCAAAAGTTCAATGTTTTTTTAATAAATATTCAATATTTTTAATCTTGTTTGAAATGCTCATATTTAGTTTGATGGTAGCGCAATTATAATGTTGCAATTTCTGTATTTTTTGTCAGTAAAAGACAATATGAAATGCACAGTTTTTTAGGCCTAACAATATTAATAATCAGAAATATATTATAAAATATTTCTAATGATGGGAGTAACTCAATTATGATGAGTAATAAGCACAGTAAGCTAGCCAAGGCAGTAAAGTTAGCGCTTGTTTGTACCACTCTAGGTAGTATGTCTATGACATCTAATCTGTACGCAGCAGAAGAAACTGAAGCGACAGATGACAGTCAAAAAATAGTTATCACTGGTTCGCGTCTTAAACGAACTAACTTAGTAACGGCATCTCCTGTGACAACAGTAGGGGCTGAAGAGTTCCAAGTTCGAGGTATCACTCGAGTTGAAGATTTGTTAAACCAATTACCACAAGTTTATCCTGGACAGGTATCTCAAACAGCAAATGGAGCAACAGGAACTGCGACAGTTGACCTGAGATTTTTAGGTCCACAAAGAACTTTGACACTAATTAATGGCCGACGTTTACCTGTGGGTTCACCGCAGGCTGGTGGTGCTGGAGCTGATATTAACCAAATTCCTGGATCATTGATTGAGCGGGTTGAGTTATTAACGGGTGGATCTTCTGCAACTTATGGTTCTGATGCTGTAGCTGGTGTTGTTAACTTTATTATGAAAGATGACTACGAAGGTGTGGAGTTTGATTACCAATATAGTTTTTATCAACACAACAATAATAATGATGAAGCTCAGGGCTTACAAGCTGCTCAAGGCTTTGCTAGCCCAGATGGTAGTGTGACAGATGGTGATACCCATAACTTTAGCGTAATTTGGGGCTCAAATAGTGCGGATGGTAAAGGTAATATCACGGCTTACGCCAGTATTCGTGATGTAGAAGCTATTTTACAAAGTGAAAGAGATTATAGCGCTTGTACTTTAAATTTAGATGGTAATAATAACTTAGTGTGTGCGGGCTCTGGAACTATTCCTGAAGGTCGTGTAACTGATTTCGCGGGGGGGTTTGATTTTCAGGTTGAAGGTACCAATTTTGTTCCATTTAGCTCGCTCTATAACTATGGCGCGTTAAATCACTGGCAAAGACCCGATGAACGAAGAACTGCTGGTATCTTTGCGCATTATGAAGTGAATGATAGCGTAGAATTATATTCTGAATTTAATTTCATGGACGACAGAACGAATGCACAGATTGCTCCATCTGGCGCATTTTTTGTGACTAACCAAATTCCATGCGGAAATCCATTACTATCAGCTCAACAGTTTGACTTATTATGTGGTCAGTTTGGTTTAACTGTTAATGATACACAAACAGCGTATGTTGGTCGTCGTAATGTTGAAGGTGGTCCTCGTAATGATGATCAACGCCATATGTCATACCGTGGTGTTATAGGTCTTCGTGGCGATATTAACGATAACTGGACATATGATGCTTTTACCAACTATTCAACAGTTGTTCAGAGTCAAGTTTATAACAATGATTTATCAACGACTCGTATACAGCGCGCATTGAATGCGGTAACTGATACTGACGGAAATATTGTTTGTCAATCTGTGGTTGATGGAAGTGATCCTAACTGTGTGCCGTATGATGTATTTACTACTGGTGCAGTAACACCTGCTATGACTAATTATTTAGTATTGCCGCTATATGCGAATGGTGAAACTGAAACTAAACAGGCGGTAGCTTATGTGTCTGGGGATTTAACTGAGTCTGGTTTTGTTATGCCTTCAGCAAGTAATGGAGCAAGTGTTGTTTTCGGTTTGGAATATCGTAAAGACAAATTAGTATTTAGACCTGACCAAGGGTTTTCATCAGGTGATGGTGCTGGGCAAGGTGGGCCAACTACTGGTGTAACAGGTAAGTTAGATGTTAATGAAGTTTTTTCTGAGTTCAGTTTACCCTTGGTTGAAAATGCAAGCTATGCTGATTCATTAGGTTTAGAGCTGGGTTATCGTTACTCTGATTATTCAACAGGCCAAACTACGGATACTTATAAAATTGCTTTAGATTGGCAAGTGAATGACTCTTTGAAAGTTCGTGGTAGTTTCCAAAGTGCAACACGTCATGCGAACATCAGAGAGCTATTTGTTCCACAATCTTTGGGCTTGTATAACGCAGATGAAGATCCATGTGCTGGTGCAGCTCCAACATATAGTCAAGCAGAATGTGAACGCTTAGGTGTAGATCCCGCTCGTTATGGGACTGTTGCAGATAGCCCTGCTGGGCAATACAACGGTTTATTCGGTGGTAATCCCGATCTTGAGCCTGAAGAATCTGAAACAACCTCTTTCGGTGTTGTATTTTCACCAATGGAAGATTTTGATGTTGCGCTCGATTATTTCAATATTACCTTAGAAAAAGCGATTGGAACTATTACTCCCGAAACTATTTACAAAAAGTGTGGTAAGGAAAATAATGCAGCTTTCTGTTCACTAGTTAATCGTAGTTCGAATCAAACACTTTGGGTTGCACCGTCGTATGTTGTACAAACGAATGTTAATACCGGTTCAATTGAAACATCTGGTATTGACTTCGACCTTTCATACAATGCTGAATTAGACACAATGGGCAAGCTTTCAACTAAATTGATAGGTACTTACTTAACTGATTGGACAAGTGAGCCTGTTGAAGGTGAAGGCTTTATCGAGTGTTTAGGACATTGGGATAGAACATCGTGTAATAACCCTACTCCTGAATGGCGTTGGAATCTGGTAAATTCTTGGACTACTCCATGGGATACTACTATTACAGGAACTATCCGTTATATGGGAGGAACTGATGAGCTAAACGATGGACCTACTTCTTTAGATGCTGCAACTTATCTTGATCTTGCTGCGTCTTGGGATGTTTTGGAGAATACGACTCTACGTTTCGGTATTAATAACTTGTTGGATGAAGAACCAGAAATTGTACCAAATGCTCCATCAGGTAATGGTAATGGTAATACGTTCCCAGGTTCGTACGATTCACTAGGTCGTTATATTTTCGCTGGTGTAACTTACAGACTGTAAGAACATCGCTGAATTATTAGCGAAGCTGTAATAAAAAGCTGACCTCACCAGAGGTTGGCTTTTTTATTAGAAGTAAGAAAGTCGTTTTTATGGTTATTTACTTTTTATGCAAGTTACCACTCAGTCTTCATAACAGGACAATTGACGGTTATTAATTTATCATGTTCTGACAAAGTGTGAATGCACGAAAAACTGCAAAAAACTAAAAAATTTGTTATTGTACGGTAATTCAAGATTGATAAACGTGCAAAAGCAATCAATGACAATAGCAAAAACAAACCTTTACTTGCGTTTTCTATCAATATCCCTTAACTCAGTAATACGCACTGTATATAAGATGGGTGTATTATGTTGCTTTTGTAATTTTTCAGTTCTTTGGGCTCATGATGTTGTAACTCAGCAAACTTCAGAAACTCAGCGTGATGATGAGCTTACCGTCCAAAATAAGATAAACCAAGCAGAAAAAAGTAACAGCACTGATGAGAAAGTATTGGTTACTGGCTCACGAATAAAAAAAGTTGATTTAAATGAACTATCGCCAATTCTATCTATTAGTCGTGAGGATATTGATAAGCAAGGTTTTGCGACTGTAAAAGACGTCATAGATGGGCTGACTCAAAATACTGGTGGAACAATAGATAATTCATTTACTTTTGGATTTACTCCTGCGGCTTCAAGCGTCAATATCAGAGGAATAGGATTTGGTCACACGTTAGTATTAATTGATGGTCGGCGGCTACCTATTTACCCAATAGGGATTAGTGGTACTAGTAACTTTGTTGATTTGTCGGCTATTCCCATGGCGTTTGTCGAACGCATCGACGTGTTAACCGATGGAGCCTCAGCTATTTATGGTTCAGATGCTGTATCGGGGGTGATTAACGTAATTACGCGTAAAGATATTGAAGGCATTGCGATGAATTATCGTTATGGCAGTACGACAGATGGTGGCTATGATAATCATCGTTACAATATGCTGACAGGTGCCAGAAATGGAGATACGCAAATTGATTTGATACTTGATTATTGGTCGCAGAAAGCTTTGTGGGCATCACAAAGAGATTATGCTGCTTCTGATGTGAGTAACCCTTTAGGTACATACAGTGGTGGTGGTGCGAGTTTCCTGGGGTTCTCTTCCGGTGAGGTATATCAACACCCTGATTGTGGTACAAGTGGAGATCCTCTAGGTGGGCTCGGAATTCCTGATGTCGATATTAATTATTTTAATCCAAACGAACGTTGGTGTGGATTTGATCGTGCCCCATACCGACAGTTAATTGCGCCAAGTGATAAGTTATCTTTAATGACACGTTTAACTTACGAAATTACCCCAGATTTATCTTTTTTTAGCCGGATTGGTTACTCTAACACCCGAACAGAGACCCAACTTGAGCCTAATTTTTATGGTGGGGCTTTATTTGATGGTTATGGTAGCACTGTACCTAATTGGGGCGGTATTTTACCGCCCGGAGCACGTAATAACCCAACGACAGGAACTGGCTTTGAAGAAACGGGAGTTTTTGTTCGTCGGCTTGTTGAGTTTGGTCCAAGAATAACAGATATCGAGAATAACTCGATAAATTTCTTATTGGGCTTACAAGGTAGCTTTGGTAATGGTCATTATGATTGGGAGTTTGGGGTTTCTTATAACCGAACCAATCTGGAGTCACATAGTAATAACATCCTCTTAAGCGGACTAAATTCAGCGGTTGATTATGGCTTAGACTTATTTGAACGAATTCCCGAGTCCGTTGTTAATAACTTATCATTTGACGCTAATCGGACATCATTTTCGAGTAATCGAGTAGTGGATTTTTCTATCTCTGGAGATATGCCATTTGGGTTTGAGGCGGGTCCTATTCAATTTGCCATCGCTTTGGAAAGTGTTAATGAAAAATATGATGATAAGCCAGACCCGATTGTTTTACGTGATGATGCTTTTGATGGAGTATCTTCTGGTAAAGGGAGTAGAGAACACTTAGGGATTGGAGGTGAGTTAAGCTTTCCCTTTACCGAGAATTTTGAAATGGACATTGCAATTCGTTGGGACGATTATAATGATGCCTCAAGTGTCAATAATGCAATAAGCCCCAGAATTGCTATGGGATACCGGCCTGTAGATAATGTTTTAACACGCGTGTCTTGGGGAAAGAGTTTTCGTGCTCCCGACATGCAGCGATTATTTGGTGGTGACACCAGAAGCTTTATTGATGTAACTGATCCAGCCTTTCCTGTAGATCAAAATGGTATGTTATGTGCGACATCTGATGAGCCTGGTTGTTTGCCTGCGCAAATACAGTCGGTAAATTTATTAGTGAGCTCTAACATTGATCTTAAGGAAGAGGAAGGTAGCAACTTTGGTGCTGGAATCGTTTGGGAAATTAGTGACGGCTTGAACTTATCGGTTGATTATTTTGATATTCAACTGGAGGAGGTTGTTACAACACTTTCAGCGCAAGCATTGGTGGATATTTGTTTTTATGTTGATGCATTGTGTGAGTACGTACAAAGAGATGCACAAGGTACACTTTTTGGTGATCAAGCTAGAATTCAAAGTGTTGCGATTAATTTTGCTGAACAGGATACCCAAGGAGCGGACATTGTCTTAACCTATGATTGGAAGAATCAATATGGTAATTGGTTGTCCAAATTAAGTGTTACAAAGGTCTCCAAACTAGAAACACGTTTCTCTGAAGAAGCTGAAAGAGTTGAAAACATTGGGTTAGGGGCGCTGCCTGAATATCGGGCAAATCTATTACTTGATTGGCAGCATGAGTCTTGGGGAGCGACTGCTCGAATTAATTATATTGATGAAATGGCAGGCTCCTTTTGTTTTCCTTGTACTAAAAGTCAGTATCAAGAAGCATGGATAACAACAAATGTCGCTTTAAGGTATGCATATAATGATTACACGCGAGTGCGTGTCGGCGTTAATAATCTGACTAATGAAGAGCCTCCTGAGGATCCTACGCAAGCCAATTGGCCTTGGTATCGAAATGCTGGAGGCTACTATAACTCTATTGGTCGAGAAGTGTATCTTCAATTAGACGTTAATTTTTAATTGAGATGAGAATTAAAAATTAACATTAAAACTCGATAAAAGATTGTCCTGATTTATCGTGTGTTATTCTGGATAAAACTTGCCTGTATCCCTTGTGTCCTGTAAAATTCGCCCGTCCTGACATGGCTGAATTAGTGATCGGCTGTGTTTTCATACTAAGCAGTTGAAATTACTGCGCAAATTTGGAGAATTACTATGTCACTAAGTGCTGAAGCGAAAGCTGAGATTGTTGCGGAATATGCTCGTGGCGAAAATGATACAGGCTCACCTGAAGTTCAGGTTGCTTTGTTAAGTCATCAAATCAACCACTTGCAAGGACATTTTAAAGAGCATAAGCATGATCATCATTCTCGTCGAGGATTGTTGAGAATGGTTAGCCAACGTCGTAAATTACTTGACTATTTGAAAGGAAAGGATCAAGAAAGATACACTTCCTTGATTGGTCGTCTAGGTTTACGTCGATAAGCGATGAATCTTTCAAAAAGGGGCCTTGCGCCCCTTTTTGTCATCTTAAGTGTAATATTAGGTAAAAATGAGTTAGCTAAAAAGTCATACTCTTTTGTTGATTGGCTATTATACTGATTCATTACTGTAGCCAAGTTGCTGCAAACAGATTGAATTGTCACTGAGTAAGTTGTTTGAATGTGGCATTCATATATAAAAAGTGTCTAGGTTATTCAATTGAGAATAAATGCGATAACGACACAATTCGTGCTAAGTACACTAAAACTTAGCAAATTAAAATTTATCGCTTCTGAGCGGCTGGTTTTAGTGACGTTGCTCAATACCATCCTATTTCTTTGAACTGTTTTCAAGGGCTCAATTGAATAGTCTAGGCAAAAATTAACGAAAAAATATATTAAGGAATTAAAGTGAATCCTATAAAAAAATCATTTCAATACGGTAAACATACCGTTACTTTGGAGACTGGCGAAATTGCACGTCAATCTTCAGGTTGTGTCATCATTGATATTGAAGGAACGACAGTACTAGTCTCAACTGTTGGTAAAAAAGAAGTAAAAGAAGGGCAAGATTTTTTCCCTTTAACAGTAAATTATCAAGAAAAGCGCTATGCCGCAGGAAAAATCCCAAGTGGTTTTATCAAGCGTGAAAACAGACCTTCTGACGGCGAAACATTAACTGCACGTTTAATTGACAGACCTCTTCGTCCGCTTTTCCCAAAAGGGTTTAAAAACGAAGTACAAATCGTTTGTACTGTTATCTCGCTTAATCCTGAAGTTGATCCACAGCTAGTTGCTCTACTTGGTGCATCTGCATCTGTTGCGGTATCTGGCTTACCATTTAGTGGTCCTGTTGGTGCTGCTCGTGTTGGTTATAAAGATGGTGAATATATACTTAATGGTTCAATCAGTGAAATGCAACAGTCTGATTTAGACCTGACTGTTGCTGGTACTGAAAATGCGGTATTGATGGTTGAGTCGGAAGCTAAGGAGCTTTCTGAATCCGTTATGCTTGGTGCTGTTATGTATGGTCATGCAGAAATGCAGGTCGCGATTAAAGCTATTCAAGAATTTGCAGATGAAGTTGCCACTGAAAAATGGGATTGGCAGGCGCCAGAAGAAAATACATCCGTTATTGAGCAAGTTCAGGCTAAAGCTAAAGAGTCTATCACTGCAGCCTATGCCATTGCAGATAAGATTGAAAGACAAGACAAACTTGCTGAAATTCGTGAAGACATTGTTGCACAGTTAGTCAGTGATGCAGAAGGCTCGCCTTCAGAAAACGATGTTCGAAGTGCTTTTTCTAAAACTGAAAAATCAGTTGTACGTAACCGCGTTATTGCTGGGGAGCCGCGTATTGATGGTCGTGAGCATGATATGGTACGCGCGCTTTATATACGCACAGGCGTATTACCAAGAACACACGGCTCCGCTTTATTTACCCGTGGTGAAACGCAGGCATTAGTAGTTGCTACATTGGGTACTGAACGTGACGCACAAATCATTGATGGAATTTTAGGGGAATCAAAAGAAACCTTTATGTTGCATTATAATTTCCCTCCATATTGTGTGGGTGAAGCTGGATTTATGGGCGCACCCAAAAGACGTGAAATTGGTCATGGAAAGCTAGCAAAGCGTGGCATGCAAGCAATGATCCCATCACAAACTGACTTTCCTTATACCATACGAGTTGTTTCTGAAATTACAGAATCTAACGGTTCAAGTTCTATGGCATCAGTTTGTGGTACAAGTTTGGCGTTGATGGATGCAGGTGTGCCTGTTAAAGCACCTGTTGCAGGAATTGCAATGGGATTAGTGAAAGAAGGCGAGAATTTCGTGGTTCTTTCTGACATTCTTGGTGATGAAGATCATTTAGGCGATATGGACTTCAAAGTTGCAGGAAGTGAAAACGGTATTACTGCTTTGCAAATGGATATTAAAATTGACGGTATAACTCAAGAAATTATGGAAAAAGCGTTACACCAAGCTAAAGGTGGTCGTTTACATATTCTTAAAGTTATGAACGAAGCTATTGGTACTGCAAGAGAAGATATTTCTGAGTTTGCCCCACGAATTTCTACCATCAAAATCGATCCTCAAAAAATTGGTGATGTAATTGGTAAAGGTGGCTCAACCATTCGAGCGTTGACTGAAGAAACTGGCGCTACAATCGAAATTGAAGAAGATGGTACCGTTAAAATTGCTGCAGTTGAAAAATCTGCTTCAGACTTAGCTATCCAGCGAGTGAAAGAACTCACTGAAGACGTTGAAGAAGGCAGGACTTACACCGGAACGGTTGCAAAAATTGCTGACTTTGGAGCTTTTGTTGACTTTATGGGGAATAAAACAGGATTAGTTCATATTTCTCAAATTGCCCATGAGCGAGTAAACAAAGTTGGTGATTATCTGACCGTTGGTCAAGAAATTGAAGTAAAAGTTTTAGAGGTTGATCGTCAAGGACGTATTCGATTAAGTCGTAAAGTTCTGCTTGATCCACCAGAGCCAAAAGAAGAATCTGCTCCAACTGCAGAAGCTTCATCAGAAGATGCAAACGATTAGTAGTTTGTTGAAAATAAAAAAAGCCGTTTTTATACGGCTTTTTTGTGCGTGGTTATAAATTTTTGTGCGTATTGCTCAAAGTGAATTTTATTTCACTAACTTATAGCAAGGAATATAAGTACTACCAGGCAGTTTCATCCGGCGTTGTTTAACAAAGGCCGCGAGTAATAGATCCAGTTGATGCATAATTGCTTTGTCGCCATGAATTTCATAAGGTCCATGCTTTTCTATTGCGCGGATACCTGAATCTTTGACATTGCCAGAAACAATTCCTGAAAACGCTCGCCTCAGGTTTGCTGCCAGACGATGTGGTGGCATATTTTGTTTTAATTCCAATGCAGCCATATTTTCATGGGTTGGTTCAAAAGGTAATTGAAAGTCTTCTTCAATTCTCAAGCTCCAATTGAAATAAAAAGCATCATTCCGCTGACACCTGGCCTCTGTGACGGCATGGGTTCCTTGCAACATTAAGCGAGCAACTTGTTCCGGATCATCAATAACGATCTTATATTTTTGTTGCGCCTCAAAACCAAGGGTCGCATTGATAAATTCGTGTAGCTGCTGAAAATAAGGCTCGCTCGAGCGAGGGCCTGTTAATACCAAAGGGAAAGGCAGCGTTCGATTTTCTGGGTCGAGTAAAATGCCTAACAGGTATAGAAGCTCTTCTGCTGTACCAGCACCGCCGGGAAAAATAACCAAACCATGTCCAATTCTAACAAATGCTTCCAGACGTTTTTCAATATCGGGCAGGATCACAAGCTCATTCACTATTGGATTCGGTGCTTCAGCTGCGATAATTCCTGGTTCGGTTAAACCTAAAAAGCGCGAACGATGGTAGCGCTGTTTAGCATGAGCGATAGTTGCACCTTTCATCGGACCTTTCATCGCACCGGGGCCGCAACCAGTACAAATATCCAGTTCTCTTAACCCCATAGAGTGACCAACTTCTTTGGTATATTCGTACTCTTCCTCTGAAATTGAATGTCCACCCCAGCAAACAATCAGGTTAGGATTTTTTCTTGGTAAAAATACTTTAGCGTTTCGTAATAAATGAAATACATGATCCGTTAGTCCCGCTCCACTAGCTAAATCATTACCCTTTAAGCGTTTCTCGGTTTCTGAATAAACAATATCCCGCATGGCACTAAATAGCATTTCACGACTAGAAGCTATCATTTCTCCATCGACAAAGGCATTAGCAGGAGCATTATGCAAGTTCAGCCTGATGCCTCTGTCTTGTTGAACAATTTCTATTTCAAAGTCGGGATAGGCTTCTATTATGGTTTTTGCATTATCGCTATCGGATCCTGTATTTAATATCGCGAGTGCACATTGGCGAAATAATGCATATAAACCGTTTTCACCAACTTTTTTGAGTTTTTCAACTTCCATTTGGGAAAGTATTTCTAAACTTCCCTTGGGCGTGACTGATGCGTTAATCGTGGCTCTTTGCTTCACATATTCTCCTATAAAACTGACAACATATTTCTTTAAGACTATTTGCCGAGTTACTTCTGCAGCGGTATGAAATACGCTGTAATTTTTTACTTAACATAACATAATTATAGCGCTTAATGTGACAGCTTGTTTTCAATTCTAATTTTTCATTTTAAATAAGGGGAAAATATTACTAATTAAATAAAGGAAAAGTAGAATGAGATGTTACAAAGAGAAAAGTTTATTGAGGTTAAAGTTAACTATAACGTAAACGGAAAGATGAAGTTTTTTCTTAGTAGTTGTGTTTTACTCTCCAAATTTTTGCTACTTTTATATGATTAATTACTTGAAAGTTGTGCGACAAAACTAGTTAAAACTTAAAAACAGCTCAAATATGCGATAGGTATTATCTGAATTTTTGATGTGTCTGGTTGGATGACTTATCAAAAAAACAACTCTCTCAAGCTCTTATTTCCGTAACGTCATATCTTTATTTGCTCGTCATAACTAAAAGTTATTATGTGTTTAAAATGGAGTTCTATTTTTAGATAGATGGAAAGTTTTTTTGCTAAGGTATTGTTTTAAAAGACAATGATTTTTTACATCTTCATTATTTTTCTAAACTCAGTGGTTTTATTTCTAATAAATTACAGGACAAATAAATTATCGAGAAAAAAACTGGTTGTTTACAAAACAAAATTTATGGTACTAATACATTCATCGAACGACAAGTATGGTTTTTATTTTTAAAAATCATAGATTGAAAATAAATTTATGTGAGTTTGATTAAGGTATATTTCTGAAACTCATATTGAAAATTGAATTAATTTAATACAAGAAACAAACAACAAAAAGATAAAGAATATAACGAAAAGATAAAGAATATAATGCAAAACATCATTCAACATATCAATAGCTTACTCATTCTCGTGGTCGTCGTGGTGATTATTATTTCTCCGTGGGGGGAAGCTATTGTCTGATTAGCATCAAACACTAGATTCAAAAACCCCCGCTTCGAAAGAAACGGGGGTTTTTTACTTTCTAGGGTTAATAAAATTTGAGTGAACTAATAGGTTTAAAATTTTTATAGTCAATATAGAACAATAATTTTTGAGAAAACATGATGAAAAAAGTGAGTGAGTTAAAAGTGAAATCTGTCGTTAAAGCATCGAAAAAAGGTAGTTTTGTTTTTTATCAAACGCTAGGAGCAATGACAAAATGAATGGTGCTCAAATGACACTTGATGTACTTGAACGTCATGGTGTTGACTGTGTTTTTGGATATCCCGGTGGCGCTATAATGCCTATTTATGATGCCTTGTATGATAGTAAGGTTAAGCATTACTTATGCCGGCAGGAACAAGGTGCAGCATTTGCTGCTTTAGGTTACGCCAAAGCTAGCGGTAAAGTAGGTGTTTGCATGGCAACTTCTGGACCCGGTGTAACTAACCTGATAACCGGCCTTGCGGATGCGACAGCTGATTCTGTTCCTGTCGTTGCTATTACTGGTCAAGTTCCATCAATATTGATGGGAACTGATGCATTCCAAGAAATTGATGTTCTAGGCTTATCTTTATCTGTTACTAAATATGCTTTTCAGGTTTCTCACGCTGATGAACTGGAATCAACTTTGCATCGGGCATTTGAAATAGCAACAAGCGGTAGACCGGGGGCTGTTATTGTTGATATTCCTAAAGATATACAGGTTGGACAAGTTAATCCTCGTCCAGTACTTGTTGACACTGCTCCTGAATATCTAGCAAGCCAAGAAGCTATTGAAGATGCTAATCGCTTATTATTAAGTTCTCAAAAACCAATCTTGTATGTTGGTGGAGGAGTTTCATTAGGTAATGCTGTGGATGAGTTACGTGAGTTTGCTCGGCGCTCAAAAATCCCGACGGTATCGACTTTAAAAGGCTTAGGTAGTGTTGAAAAAGATAGTCCTGATTATTTAGGTATGATGGGAATGCATGGGACAAAAACTGCCAATTTAGCTGTTCAAGCGTGTGATTTACTGATTGCTGTTGGTGCACGTTTCGATGATCGAGTAACGGGTAAGCTTGCTGAGTTTGCTCCGCATGCCAAAGTTTTGCATTTAGATATAGATCCCTCTGAAGTGAGTAAATTAAGAGTAGCAAATGTTGCTTTGTTAGGTGAGTTAAAAAATAGTTTACCGCAGTTAGCTTCACCTGAATCGATCGAGAATTGGCGTCAACATTGTTTAAGCATGAAACAGGATTATGGCTTTAAATATTTACTCAACGACGATAATCAAACAGGATTTATTGACGCACCGTCTTTATTAAATCAACTAAGCTATCAATTACCCGCTAATAGTGTGATTACTACAGATGTTGGGCAGCATCAAATGTGGGTTGCACAGCATATGCAGTTTGATCAGCCTCGTGACTTTCTAACCAGTGGTGCTCTAGGAACAATGGGTTATGGTCTACCTGCAGCAATCGGCGCTCAATTATCCAGACCAGACAATAGCGTTGTTGCTGTGACTGGTGATGGCTCATTTATGATGAATATTCAGGAGCTAGGGACGATCAAGCGATTTCATCTGCCCGTAAAAATATTATTAATAGATAACACCAAGTTAGGAATGGTTCGTCAATGGCAGTCATTATTTTTTGATAAACGATTTAGCGAAACCGATTTGTCTGATAATCCTGACTTTATAAAGTTAGCAAGCTCATTTGATATTGACGGAGAAACCATTACTCAACCGCAAGAAGTATCCGCGGCGTTAGAAAGAATGATTCAATCTGAATCTGCTTACTTACTGCATGTAAAAATTAATGAAGACCAAAATGTGTGGCCATTAGTGCCACCAAATACTGCTAACCAAGCCATGTTGGAGGGATAAAAAATGCAACAACATACCATCAAAATAACCGCAAGCAATCAACCGACAACTTTAGAACAACTATTGAGAGTAGTTCGTTATCGAGGTTTTAAGGTTGATAGAGTTTCTATGAACGTTTTAACGCCAGAGCAGATGGTTGATATTCAAGTTAACGTTCAGAGTAAACGACCAATTAGCTTACTAAAAAATCAGCTGCTTAAACTTGTTGATATTGATGCGGTAAATATTCAGGAAATAAATATTTTACAAGCTCAGGTCGAAGCATAAGAAAAGTTTGAGCATTGAGTAATGCAGTATTTGGTAGTTATGAATTAGATTTTATTATTTTTATAGAGGTAACAAACAGTGGCGACAAAAACTCCTGAATTAATTTGGTTTAACGGTGAATTAAAACCTTGGCATGAAGCGCAGGTACATGTTTTAACTCATGCTATTCATTATGGCTCGTCAGTCTTTGAAGGAGTAAGAGTTTATAAAACACCTGAAGGTGCTAAAGCTTTTCGCTTAAAAGATCACACGCAGCGTTTATTTGATTCAGCAAAAATATATCGAATGGACATTCCTTTTACTCAAAAAGAAATTAATGATGGATGTAAACAAGCCGTCGCTAAAAACAACTTACAAAGTGCTTACTTAAGACCTATCGCTTTTTATGGCAATGTTGGTTTAGGTCTGACGCCTCCACGAGTGCCTGTTGAAGTTGCTATAGCTGCTTTTGAATGGGGAGCGTATTTAGGTGAAGAAGGTTTAACCAAAGGGGTTGATGTTTGTGTGACTTCTTGGAATCGTTTAGCTGCGAATACTATGCCTACAGGTGCTAAGGCCGGCGGAAATTATTTATCTTCACAATTGATTTCTATGGAAGCAAAACGTCATGGTTACCATGAAGGTATCGCCATGGATGTTAATGGCATGATCAGCGAAGGAGCTGGCGAAAACTTATTTGTTATTCGCAAAGGTGTCATTTACACCCCGCCTATGTCAGGCGGTATATTACCGGGACTAACGCGAGATTCTGTAATTAAACTGGCACAAAAGTTTGGTTATGAAGTGCGTGAAGAGTTAATTGCTCGTGAGTCTCTTTATTTAGCCGATGAAATTTTTATGACAGGAACCGCCGCAGAAGTTGTGCCAGTAAGAAGCGTCGATCAGATTTCCGTTGGAGATGGTCTACGTGGCATGATTACTCAAAAAATCCAAGGTGCATTTTTTGGATTATTTGATGGGACAACTGAAGACGAATGGGGCTGGTTAGAATCTGTTTACGATACTGAGTCCAGTGAAAAACAAACAAGCGAGTTAGTCGATGCCTAAATTACGTTCAGCAACCAGCACCCAAGGTCGACGCATGGCAGGCGCGAGAGCGCTCTGGCGTGCAACAGGAATGAAAGAATCTGATTTTGGTAAACCGATTATAGCTGTAGTTAACTCTTACACGCAGTTTGTTCCAGGTCATGTTCACCTTGCACCTATTGGTGAGTTAGTGGCTAAACAAATTGAACAGGCGGGTGGTGTCGCCAAAGAGTTTAATACTATTGCAATAGATGATGGTATCGCAATGGGGCATGACGGCATGCTCTATAGCTTACCATCGCGCGATCTGATTGCCGACTCTGTTGAGTATATGGTTAACGCACACTGTGCCGATGCTATGGTGTGTATTTCCAACTGCGACAAAATAACTCCCGGTATGTTAATGGCTGCATTGCGGTTAAATATTCCGGTTATTTTTGTATCGGGCGGCCCAATGGAAGCTGGAAAAACCGCATTGTCTGATCAAATCATCAAGTTAGATTTGGTCGATGCAATGGTACAGGCCGTTAGTGATAAAACCACCGATGAAGAAATGAAAAAAGTGGAAGAGTCGGCTTGTCCAACTTGCGGCTCTTGCTCAGGAATGTTTACGGCTAATTCAATGAACTGTTTAACTGAAGCGCTTGGCTTAGCATTACCGGGAAATGGCAGTGTTTTAGCAACCCATTCTGATAGACGTTTCTTATTTGAAACCGCTGGTCGAAAAATTGTTGAACTCTGCCAACGTTATTATGAGCAAGATGATGAAAGTGTATTACCACGCTCAATAGCCAATAAAGCGGCATTTGAAAATGCAATGGTTCTGGATATTGCGATGGGTGGTTCCACTAATACCGTATTACACTTATTAGCAGCTGCACAGGAAGCAGAGGTTAATTTTGATATGGTTGATATTGACCGCTTATCCCGAGAAGTTCCTCATCTTTGTAAAGTTGCACCTTCTGGTAATAAATATCACATGGAAGATGTTCATCGCGCTGGTGGCGTCATGGGGATTTTAGGTGAGCTCGCTAGAGCGAACTTATTAAATGTAGATTGCTTACATGTTTCCGATAACACACTAAAAGAAACATTGAAGAAATGGGATATTAAAGTTACAGAAAGTCTGCAGATAAAAGATTTCTTTCGTGCGGGACCGGCGGGCATCCGTACAACTAAGGCAATGGAGCAGTCATGCCGTTACGATACTTTAGATGATGATCGAGTATCTGGTTGTATTCGCACTTTTGAAAATGCTTATCGTAAAGATGGTGGGCTTGCAGTGTTAAAGGGGAACTTAGCCGAGGACGGTTGTATTGTAAAAACCGCTGGAGTTGATGATTCTTGTTTAACCTTTACTGGGAAAGCGCGTGTTTTTGAAAGTCAGGATGCTGCCGTTACAGCTATCATTGGCGATCAAATTAATGCTGGTGATGTCGTCGTGATTCGTTACGAAGGGCCTAAAGGCGGTCCCGGAATGCAGGAAATGCTTTATCCAACGAGTTATTTGAAAGGTAAAGGGTTAGGTGAAAAGTGTGCGTTAATCACCGATGGTCGTTTTTCGGGAGGGACTTCTGGATTGTCTATTGGTCATGTTTCACCAGAAGCTGCAAATCAAGGAACAATAGGATTAATTGAAGAAGGTGACACAATCGTTATTGATATACCGAATCGAAAAATTGATTTAAAAGTTTCCGACGTTGAACTGCTTCAACGACGTAAAAAGCAGAATGAAATTGGTTGGCAGCCTAAAGAACATCGTGAAAGAAAAGTTTCTGCGGCATTAAAAGCTTACGCTATGTTTGCAACAAGTGCAGATCGTGGAGCTGTCAGAGATTTAAGCCTTTTAAAGTAAAAATATAACTCATTCGTTAATTCACAGCGTTACCGCTGTGAATTAATTTTAATTGTTATCTGTCACTATTTTGAGAAAAAAATGCAACCAGCAGCTTTAACACAAACCGATATGGCAATGGATTATTTGCGTCGTATCTTATTAGCACCAGTATACGATGTTGCTAAAGAAACAGAACTCACTTATCTCGCACGTTTGTCGAGTGAAAAAAATAATGAGATTTATTTAAAGCGAGAAGATCAACAACCGGTTCACTCCTTTAAATTGCGTGGAGCCTACAATAAGTTGGCTGGTTTAAGTCAAACTTCCCATGCTAAAGGGGTTGTTGCGGCTTCCGCAGGCAATCATGCACAAGGTGTGGCTTTGTCCGCTAAAAAATTAGGTATTCGTGCCACCATCGTGATGCCTGTCACCACGCCTGAAATTAAAGCGCAAAGTGTACGTCAGTTAGGTGCTGAAGTGCGTTTGATTGGCATGAGTTTTAATGAAGCTAACCAAGCTGCAATAGAGCTAGCTAAGCAAGAAGAGCGGGTTTTTATTCCGCCTTTTGACGATAAAGATGTCATTGCAGGACAGGGTACTGTCGGTAAAGAAATTTTGCAACAAGCGCCAAAAGTTGATGTGGTTTTTGTACCCGTCGGTGGCGGCGGTTTGCTGGCTGGTGTTGCGGTCTACATTAAACAGCTCAAACCGGGAACAAAAATAATTGGTGTAGAAGCTGAAGATTCTGCATGTCTAACCGCAGCTTTGGAAGCGGGTCATCCTGTTTCTTTACAAAGTGTTGGCTTATTCGCTGATGGTGTTGCGGTTAAAAGAATTGGTGATGAAAGTTTTTCTGTCATTCGAGAATATTGTGATCAAGTGATCACCGTCAGTAATGATGAAATTTGTGGGGCTATTAAAGAAATTTTTGAGCACACTCGTGTAATTGCTGAACCTGCTGGTGCTTTGTCTTTGGCGGGAGCAATGCGTTACACTCAAACCAGTACAGAAAGTGAAAAAATTGTTGCCGTCTTAAGTGGTGCAAACATGAACTTTCATACTTTACGCTATATTTCTGAACGTTGTGAGTTAGCTGAAAAAAAAGAAGCGGTGCTCTCAGTAACTATTCCAGAAGAAAAAGGGAGTTTTAAAAAGTTTTGTCAAATTATTGGTGGACGGGTTATTACTGAATTTAATTATCGCTATAATGATTCAGAACAAGCCAATATTTTTGTTGGAATTAAGTTAACTGAAGGTCAGGATGAACTGCAAACGTTGATAAGTAATTTATCCGAACATTATCATGTGGACGACTTTACTGAAAATGAGTTAGCTAAGTTACACGTCAGATATATGGTTGGAGGACAAAGTCGTTTACCTTGCCATGAACGCGTTTTTCAGTTTGAATTTCCTGAATCTCCCGGCGCTCTGGAAGCTTTTTTAGAAACCTTGGGAGAAGAATGGAATATCACCATGTTTCATTATCGCAATCATGGTTCTGCATTGGGACAGGTTTTTGCCGGCTTTGATGTTCCAGATGCGGAGCAACTTAACTTTTTTAGACACTTAAAAACATTAAATTATAGTTTTCAGGAAGAGACAAATAATAAAGCTTTTGTTCAGTTCTTGTCTTAGGCCATTGTTCTAAGCTTTACAATAAAGTGTTTTATCTATATATGTACTTATACAATCATCATTGAATAAAACACTTTAAAATAAGGATAGAGCATTATGAATGCTAATAAGTTATTTTTATTACTTATCGCTAGTTTCCTGACCGTAGGTTGTCAGCATATGAAGCCAGCTAAAAATGGTCAGCTAACTGAAAATAAGGGTAATTCAGATAACCCACAGACTCAATACGAAGAGTTTGTGAAAAAAGGTGATAGTTTACCAATAAAATCTATTGTTGATGTTAGTGGTAATACGCTTAGTCTTGATAACACCAATAAGAAAAAGCTGGTAATTTTATTTGCAACCTGGTGTTCTGACTCAAATAGAGCTTTAAAAGCATTAAATCAGTCTCATCTGCTCAACGATGAATCGATAGAAATCATTGCCATCGCTCGCGAAGAAAGTGATGACATCGTTAAAAAGTGGCGCGACAAAAATGATATAAAAGTGCCTTTAGCTTCAGATCCTGAGCGTGAAATCTATCAACAGTTTGCGGCGGCAGGCATTCCTCGTTTAATTACGGTTTCCCAAGATAATAAAATTATCGCTATGAATTTAGCGGAAGGTGAAAATCAATTACAGTTAATTCAGTGGGAATAATGAAACGAGCTAAATAAAATTTCAATTTAGGGTAAACTTTAGTTGACAATTAATTTTTACCCTATACACTGACCGCAGCTAGAAAGAAAGTCTCGTATTTATTCTCTCCATTTCGAATGTTTTGTTTAATCCATCGTCCTGAAGTTTCTAAGATCCAGCCTATTTCACGCTATAAGCGCCTTTTGAGGCACACATTTATTTATTTTTTTCAGGATATGATTATGTCTAATACAATCAATGGTACAGTTAAGTGGTTTAACGAATCTAAAGGTTTTGGTTTCATCGAGCAAGAGTCTGGTCCAGACGTCTTTGCACATTTCAGTGCAATTGCTAGCTCAGGATTCAAAACTTTAGCAGAAGGTCAACAAGTGACTTTTACTGTTTCTCAAGGTCCTAAAGGTCCTCAAGCAGAAAATATTACAGCGGTTTAATTTTAACTAAAAAGCTAATTTAGCTAAAAGTTAAAAATCGTTTGATAAAAAAAGCAGAACTCAGGTTCTGCTTTTTTTGTTTCTATTGATTGCTATTTGACAGTTAAAGCTAATCACTAATCTTATTGTAAGTCAGTTTATAGTTCCCACTACCAGAGATGTAATAATCAGACACCAGCACCGTATATACTCCGCGATAAGGAATGGTGTAAACAATTGAAGCCTGCGTATGGTGGCTTGAGCGTTTAATGAAATCACCATTTGGAGCAATTAGAGTTATTTCTGGGGTAAAGTTATTACCTGAGGTATCTGTGACAGTGAGCTTGATCGTATGGTTAAGTTGCGGATCAAAAGTAAAGCTATCCAGATCGC
Organism: Gammaproteobacteria bacterium; assembly: GCA_030432465.1. Classification (GTDB taxonomy): domain Bacteria; phylum Pseudomonadota; class Gammaproteobacteria; order Enterobacterales; family Kangiellaceae; genus Aliikangiella. Next base: position 411 of record JAUIHB010000018.1, on the reverse strand, counting down.
CCAAGTCAATTGTCTCGTTTTTCTCATCACCATAGTAAAGTGTACCTAACTCGTGAGCACCTGGAGCTTGACTAAAATATAAATGATAGTTTCCTGTACCAGTAATGTAGTGATCAGAAACAACAACCGTATAAGTCCCCGTGCTGGTAAATTTATGATTAAAACCCGTCGCAGTATGATGAGTGCTCGATTTTAGCTGAGTACCGTCGGGGGCGAATAAATAAAGTCTGGGGTAGAAATTTGTATTATCAGTATCAACTAACCTTAGAAAAGCATAATCTCCAGCGTTTGCAGTAAATGTGTAGCTATCAAGATCACCAAGCGTAATTTCTCCCAAACTAACACTATCATTACTTAAAAGCCCGTGTTCATCAGACCCAGAAACCTGAGTGTAGTATAAGTTGTAATACC
>JAUIHB010000337.1 GCA_030432465.1 Gammaproteobacteria bacterium | reverse complement strand
CAGTGAATACTCGAATCATCCCAATAACCGTGCCAAGTAAGCCTAATAATGGGGTCACCAGCGCAATAGTTCCTAAAGTGTTAAGATATTTTTCCAAAGAAAGAACAGTATGACGACCTGCTTCTTGAATACTTTCTTTCATGGTTTCACGACCATGTACATGATTAACTAAACCTGCGGCTAAAATTTCTCCTAAGGGAGAACTTGCTTTTAAAGACTTCAACTTACCTTTATCAAGTTGATTGTTTTTTATCCAGTTCCAAACTTGGGCAACCAAATGTTTGGGGCTAATTCGTGCACGTCTTAAACTCCAACTACGTTCTACACATATAGCAAGTGCCGCAACTGAACAAAGAACAATTGGAAACATCAACCAACCACCAGCTTTGATAAGCTCAATCATAAACTTAAATACCCTTAATAAGACGTTGTTTTAATGGCCAATTTTTATTAACAATCAGGCCGTTATCAGAATTCTAACCTCGCGGCGAATTATATCAAGCTTTAGCCGGATGAATTGAAGATTTTCCTCATATTCCGCTCTATTTCTCATAGAGTGATATTTTGTGGCCAAAAAAGTAAGATTTTTTCCTTAGTGAAGTAATTTCTAATGGTTTATTTTTAGTTGCATAAATTTTAACGGCTCCTTGCTGATGAGTTACCCAAGAAACTCCCCCAAGATCAGTGTAACGCGTAACTACTTCATTTCTAGGAAAATACCATTGATTTGCATAACCCGTCGAAAATATAACATGTCTTGGTTTTGTCACTTGAACAAACTCATTAGTTGAGCTGGTTTTACTACCATGATGTGGAGCAACAACAACAGTATGTTGGGTTAAACCATTTTGGATAAGCCTCTTTTCTGCTTGCTTTTCAATATCCCCAGTAAGCAAGATTTTTTCTCCAAAAACATTAATTGAAAGTACACATGAAGCATTGTTACTTTTTATCAGGCTATTTGTAACTGAATCTTGGTTAATAGGTAAATGATTAAGAAACTCGAATTGAATTGCACCATTATTCCAGGCAGGGTAACTATGGCAAGACTCAGAAGCAGTTTGGATTAACTTCTCTCCTGCAACTACTTTATCTATTGATAAGCTATTCTGAACCCTTACTATGCCTCCAGCATGATCACTATCTCCATGGCTGATCACTAATCTATCTAAATGGCTAATTCGTCTTTTCTCAAAAAAAGGTAAGATAGCTGAGTTCGCAACTGAATACTCAGCACTTCCCCAACCAGTGTCAAAAAGTAAATTTTCGTGTCGAGTTTCTATGTAAATAGCTAAACCCTGTCCAATATCAAACACCCACATTTCAAAATACTCAGATTCGTTGCTAATGGTGTTTGATAATGCGAGTACTAAAAGTAGAGGAAAAATGATTATTTTATGAACAATGCCTTTGGGTAAAAGCAAGCTACAAACGATTAAAAACATCATCAATAAAGAAAACGATGAAAAATTGCCAAAAATTAAATGAACATTTAGATCCGCCAGATAACTTTGCAAGTGAGTACAAAAATCCATCAAGTAGCTACAAAAAATAAATAACCACGCAGCTATTTTGTCATTCACACAAAGTGTTAATCCCGCTAAATAAATAAGTGGGGTTAAAACAAAAGTGAAAAATGGAATTAAAATGAGATTGGCCAGTAAGGACACCCAACTAGCCATATCAAAAAACAGACACGAAACTGGTATTAATATCACATATAAATACCAGTTGACCATTAACCAGCTTTTGATTTTTCCCTGCTTTATCGCTTGTCGATTTAAAGTGAAAGCAATCGTCGTTACAGCGATAAAGGATAACCAAAAGCTAACTGACAACAAAGATAATGGCTGCAGCAGCAATATCACCAACATCGAAAGACCAATGACGCTGGTTAATGTATAATGGCGACCACTCCATTTAGCAATAAAGAAAATTATCAGCATCAGTACTGCGCGCTGAGCCGGTAAACCTAAACCACTCAAAAGCGTTATCCATATGGCTCCCACGATTGCAGCGATTTCTCCCATGCGTTGTGCTGGCACTAATAAGCATAATCGATTGGATAACTTCCACAAATAACACACAACCCAATAACACCAAAGCGCTGCGATACCTACATGTAAGCCAGAAATAGCAAGTAAATGTGATGTGCCTGACTGTTTAAAAATTTCCCATTGAGAAGTTTTAATACCAGCTCGCTCCCCCATAAGCATCGCAAATATCAAAGCTTTACTATTCCCCTCTGGTATCACTCGATTAAAATGTGCAAAAGCATTATTTCTTGATTGATGATAAAAACTTTTAAGTTTTAATAAAGGCGATAAATAAGCAGGCTTTTGTATAGCAGTAGAGTTTTTGACTTTAAAAGTCGCGAAGTAATTTTGACTGATAGCAAAGCGTTCATAATCAAAAGCATTCGGATTTAGTCGGCCATGAATAGGTAATATTTTTCCATCTAACTCCCAAAATTGCCCGGATTTAAGTATATGTTCCGGTTGATTAGCGTATTTTCCCCAGGATACAGAAACTTTATTCGCCTCAAACCAATCAATTACATGTTGATCAATTGTTACAACACAAAAGTCAAACCGCCAAGTTTCAAATTTTAACTCGGGAATACTGCAGATATACCCACTAACTTTAACCTTTTGAGCACTTTCAACTAACTTAGCATTAACCTGTAACCAATAGATAATTGAAAAAGACGCCCAAATTACACCAGCTAAGCAGTAAAAAATAATTGAATGTTTTATTTTAAAATAAACACAACTAATACCAACAACAAAGCAGGCACAACTGATAATAACAGCCTGTTTAACGTCGCTTATTATGAATATACAGAGCATTCCTAATAAGAATGCGAGAGAATATTTAAACAATCCATTGCCTTTGTCGGTTAAAATCTAATTTGAAAATCCTTACAATTGCCACCGCTAGAAGCTACAATGTCGCCCACTGCGTTAATCAGCTTTTGTATTTATAATCTAATCATGCCACGAAAACTCATAAAGCGGTATCTACCAGATCCCAACACCGTCAAAAATAATCGTTTTTTACGAGTTTTTGGCAAGGTAATTCACGATCCTCAGCTTTGGCATCTGACGCGCTATTCAGTTGGTCATGCAGTCTTGGTTGGACTCTTTTGTGCATTCATTCCTGTGCCTTTTCAAATGTTATTAGCGGCTGGTGGAGCGATTCTCTTTAGAGCTAATATTGCTATTTCAATTGCTTTGGTATGGATCACTAATCCACTGACCATGCCATTTTTATTTGGCTTTGCTTATCTGGTAGGTTCGTGGACACTCGGCGAAAAAGGTCATACGATCCACTTTGAACTAACTTGGGATTGGCTAGCTAACAATTTAATCTATTTTTGGGAACCATTATTACTGGGAAGTTTTATTTGCGCAGTCATCTCTGCGGCCATCGGTTATGCAGCAGTCAGAATATTTTGGCGCATACATATCACTAATGCTTGGGAACAGAGAAAATCACTTCGCAAAAAAAAACCAAGTAAAACATAATATTACCTGGCTTTTTTAATGTAAAATCTATTTCTACTTAAAAAATTTAAAGTTAATTCTAGAATATTTTTTAGTGTTTACTTGCTTAGTTATAATTTTGATTGGATATAATTTTCTAAGCCTATTTTATCAATGAGACTTATTTGTTGCTCCAACCAATACATATGATCTTCCTCAGTATCCGCAAGCAATTTCATGAGTATTTCTCTTGTTTGATAATCGCTTTCCTGCTCGCAAACTTGAATAGCGGTTCTTAAACCTTTAGCTACATCATATTCGTAAGCTAAATCATTTTTTAACATTTCAGATACATCTTTGCCTATTTTTAGTGGTGTTCGCTTACTTAAATCTGGAACAGCTTCTAAAAATAGCATCCTATCAATCAATAACTGTGCATGCTCTTTTTCTTCATCTGCTTCATGAGAAATACGCTCTTCTAACGAAGTAAATCCCCAATCAGCATACATTCGAGCATGTATAAAGTACTGATCAAATGCACTCATTTCATGTTCAAGTAAATTCTGTAATTCTGCTATAACTTTTTGATTACCTTGCATTATTTCAACCTTATAAAACGATAATTACTGGATATTGATTACCCTACGCGCTAAATTTGTGCTTGGAGGTAATTTTGAAGCCCGACTTTTGTTATCTGATATTCTTGAGCTTCTAACCAATCAACTTGCTCTTCACATTCATGTAA
>JAUIHB010000336.1 GCA_030432465.1 Gammaproteobacteria bacterium | reverse complement strand
TAAAAGCAAAAAGTTTAATTGAAGCAGATGGATAATTGGTGTATCTATATTGCAGCGCTGACAAGATTTTTCCAGTTAATATGAGTAATGGTTAGCTCATTATTTGCTCACACAAACTAATAATTGCTGTAAAGTTGCTGCTTAAACCCACTAATATCCGTACTTTTGAATAAAATCTACAAATTTGTTTATAATAACTAATAGTGTTTCAGTCAAGCTTTCGTGTATTGTTTGATTTTTCCTGCCATATCTAACCGAAGGCTTTAAATTGATTAGAACGTTTTTCTTTGATCCCACAACTAATTCACAACAAACTGGTGGAGTAGAGCTGATTGAGTCATGGCAAAAATCTGAGCAGGCTTTGTTATGGTTAGATGTTGAAGGCGAATCAAAAGAAAATGATGAAGCACTATTAAAGCAATTCGATATCCATCCTTTAGCAATACAGGATGCTTTACGACCTCGTCATCCACCTAAAATTGAAAGGTTTGATAATTTTTTATTTATTCTGTTGCGTGGCCTTGATGCCGATACCGACGGAATAGATTTTGGCGCTATTCAGTTATCTCTCTTTATTGGTGATCGATTTTTGATTACGCGACATTCACAGCCATCAGTTTCTTCAAATTGGTTGTTTAAAAAGCTTAAACGGGATGTATCCTTGTTTAAAAGCGGATCTGGCCGCTTAGCTATTCATTTGAGTAATCGTCTGGCTAGACGCTATGTTGAAATATTGCTTGAATTAGAACCTCGGCTTGATGAAATTGAAGAGGAAATGTTCATTCGACCTGACGACACGCTTCTAGCAGAATTAACAGGTTATAAATCACGTCTTAGAAAGCTAACCCGAATAGCTAATTATCATAAAGATATCGTAGAAGAACTGCGTAATAAACAAGATTCATTGATCGACTCATCGCTTATGCATGATGTTATTGATCTTTACGAACAAATCGAGAGAACACAAACGCTTTCCAATATGTATTATCAGATTTGTAATGACTTAACTGATGGTTATTTAGGTATGGCTTCACACCAATTGAACAGAGTGATGCAACTCTTAACCATTATTACTGTTATTTTTGTACCGCTGACTTTTATGGCAGGTATTTATGGAATGAATTTCGAAAATATGCCTGAATTGTCGACTAGGGGTGGTTACTTTATATTACTCGGTATTATGTTTGTTGTTGCTCTTTTGCAGATTTTCTATTTTCGTCGAAAGCGATGGTTATAACGTGGCAGATTCCAAATCAATAATCGAAGAGCTGACTAAAGAAGAGTATTGGTCAGGTTGGTTTAGTAAAGCTGAAAACTGGTTTAGTACTACTTTAGCTTCTACAGATACGCTAATTGAACTAAGTGTTATTATTGTTGCTGCAATAATTGCTTGGCCGATTGCTAATTATCTACGCAAAAAAATTAATAGCATTGGTGCAAATAATACACGATACGCGTTACTGGGTAGATTGTGGTTAACCCTTGGACGAATAACATTTCCTGTCATTTGGTTAACTCTACAGTGGATTGCCGAGTTAATTATGAGCGAGTTAGGGCTTCGGGACAGATTGATAGTAATTGTCTCCAGTATGCTTACCGCGTGGATAGTTATCAGTATTGCGACTGTCTTTGTAGCAAACCCTTTAGGCTCGAAGGCTATTGCCTTAACTGCTTGGATAGTGGCTGCTCTTAATATTGTTGACCTACTGGATGATACTGTTAGTTTCCTTAAGCAAGCATCATTCACATTAGGGCAGGCCAATATTTCTGCATTAACAATAATCCAAGGAGTGATCGCACTTGCAGTTCTTTTATGGGGTACCGCACTAGCCGGACAATTGATAGAAGGACGAATAAAACGCTCACCTCATTTGACTCCTTCATTCCAAGTGCTCTCTACAAAACTGTTGCGGATTGCTCTGGCGATAGTTGCATTAATTTTTGCTTTATCGATCGTCGGTATCGATCTTACTGTATTTGCAGTGTTTGGTGGTGCCATAGGTGTTGGTTTAGGTTTTGGACTACAAAAAATATTTGCTAACTTGATCAGTGGTTTTATTTTGTTAGTAGATAAATCAATTAAGCCTGGCGATGTTATTGCGGTCGATGATGACTACGGGAAAGTTGACTCACTCGGCGCTAGATATGTTTCAGTGCTAACTCGTGATGGTATAGAACATCTAATACCTAACGAAGATTTAATAACGAATAGAGTTGAGAACTGGTCACATTCAAATAAACTTCTTCGTTTGCATAAAATGGTCGGCGTTCATTACAAAACAGATGTGCGTCATGCAATAGCTTTGTGTATGGAAGCAATGGCTGAAACTCCTCGAGTTTTAAAAGACCCTAAACCTAATTGTCTATTAAGAGAATTTGGAGATAGTTCGGTTAATATTGAAATGAGATTCTGGATAAATGACCCTCTGGATGGCAGAGCAAATGTAACGAGTGATTTATTACTTAATGTCTGGGATAAATTTCATGAACATAATATCGAAATCCCTTACCCGCAAAGAGATCTTCATTTGCGATCATCTGATCTTGAAAAGCAACTTATGTCAGATGAATCGCCAGCCGAGTCAGTAAAAGAGCAGAAAGACTGAAAGGGTGGATACCTGCATTTCTAAGGCTATAGTTCTTGGGTGTAAGCAATTTCTGGTATGACAATGAATGGGCTTATGCAAATCGAACTGCTGAACTAGTTAAGTTGATCATTGAAAAAGGCTTAGCATGATCTCATGAAATTTCTAAGCGGACTGTCTGTTCAAGTAAAACAGTACATGGTGATCACTGCAAATTATTGCGGCATTCACCTTAACCGATGGAGCACTAAGAATGCTAGTGGTGCTCCATTTCCACAATTTAGGTTATAGTCCGCTTGAAATCGCTATGCTATTTTTATTTTGCGAAGTATTTGGTGTTATCACGAATTTACATGGGGGGTGGCTAGGTGCTCGGCTTAAATAAAACGATGAATATCGGTTTATTACTGCAAGTTTTCACGTTACTTTGCTTGCAGTACCTGAAGTCTATTTAACTGTTCCATGGGTTATAGCTGCACAAGCTCTTTCAGGGATCGCTAAAGATCTTAATAAAATGAGCGCCAAAAGTGCAGTTAAATTACTGGTACCATCTGACGCACATGGTAAACTATTTCATTGGGTAGCAGTTTTAACTGGTTCGAAAAACACCCTAAAAGGTGTTGGTTTTTTCCTTGGTGGATTACTTCTTGCCTTGCTTGGATTTAAAGGAGCCTTATTATTAATGGCGAGTACTTTGTTATTTATCTGGCTTTTTAGTCTATTCAAATAAAAAAAGGATTTAGGAAAGGGTCAAAGCAAGCCCAAATTTTCCAGTTTATTTTCAAAAAGTAGTGCCATTAATTACTTGTCAGCAGCACGAATTTTTTTATTTGGTTCAAGAGACGTCTGGTTTGTTGTTGCATTGCCTGTATTTTTAGCTAGTACATTAGGTTGGTCACACACAACTGTAGGTGGTTTTCTTGCACTTTGGATTATTAGTTATGACATAGTCCAATCATTTGCCCCAAATTAACTTCGCGTAATGATAAAAAATTGCCCGATGGTCAAAGTGCTTTTGTATGGGCAGCATTTCTTGCCTGTGTGCCACTTTTAATTGCACTCGGTCTGGACAATAACTTTTATGTCGAACTCACTTTGTTGGGAGGACTGCTTTTATTTGGCGTGATTTTCGCAATTAATTCATCCTTGCATAGCTTTCTCATTATTCATTACGCATCAGAAAATGCAATGGGGCGGTTAATACGTCATCCGGAGATAAAAGATCAATTTAGTCTTTTTTTAAAGTCACTTAATTTGTAAATTAGCGTCCTAACTGAGTGATGTGGGTTTGAGGGTTAGCAGATCTATTGTCTTTTTCAATCTGACCGAAAAAATAGCGATGGAGATAGCGAAGTTCAAAACCCGATAACGATCTGACTAATAACCAGAATAAAACTAAAGCCCAGGCCAATACTAATCAGCAGCTAAAGAATGTAAAACGCTACAAAATCTAATTTAGAAGATCCAGTTAAGCTCATATATATCAACTAGTTAGTTGCAGTTGTGGTAAAATATTCCCCGAATATGCACGGACAGCCAAATACGCTAAGAATGAGTGTATCTGCTTCATCGACGCATGTTTGCTTTAAATCGTCAGCAATGGGTCTAGATGCGCATAATTTACGCTTTTATATTCAACGATAAACTATCAAATTAACTTTTGTTGGCC
>JAUIHB010000017.1 GCA_030432465.1 Gammaproteobacteria bacterium | reverse complement strand
CATCCATGCGTTCGCCAGGTTTTAATGAAATACCACCACTATCAAAGGTGATCCCTTTGCCAACAAGTACAACAGGTTTTTGTTCTGAATCACCACCGTTATATTTTAAGATGATTAATTTAGCTGGGGTATCTGAACCTTTGGCAACGGATACGAATGCGCCCATGCCCATTTCATCGAGTTCTGACTCATCCAATATTTGACAATCAATTTTGTTATTTTCTACCGCTAAAATTTTTGCCTGTTCCGCAAGATAAGTTGGATTAGCGATATTGGGAGGTAAGTTAGCTAAATCTCGAGCTTTATGTGAACCTTTGGCTATCGCTAAACCTTCATCAATTGCTTGTTCACCAATAGTGAGCTCTTTGCGAGTTGTCACGTTAAAAGTCAAACGGCGAAGCGGGCGTCTAGTTGAATCGGTTTTACTTTTAAACTCTTCAAATGAATAGAGAGTATCCTGAGCTGTTTCAACAGCATGACGAACTTTCCAGCGAGTATCTCGGCCTTTAACATTGAGCTCGCTCAAAAAGCAAACAGCTTCCATTGAGCCGGTATCGTTTAAAGTTGTAATTGCTTTAGCAATCACTTTACGATATTGCTTGTCACCAAAATCTCTTTCTTTACCGCAACCGATAAGCAAAACTCTATCTGAAAGGGTATTTGGTACATTATGTAATAATAAAGCCTGACCGAGTTTTCCTTCTAGATCACCTCGGCGCAATATATTGCTTAAAAAACCTTCGCTAACATCATCAATCTGTTCTGCCATAGCTGATAGTTTGCGTGACTCAAATACGCCAACTACCACGCAAGCGCTACGTTGCTTTTCTGGATTACCACTTTTTACGTTAAATTCCATTAAAATAACCTTGTACTTTCAGTTGAGTGTTAAACGGTAAATTACGAAAGATTAATTGAAAATAGCTTTTAGTTTTCGACTGATTAAATTTTTCTTGTTTTAATTAGTCTTACTTTTTCAATTAACTTTTAGAATGACCGCTTTAAAAATGTTTTCAAATGCTATCGTTGTCTATTTCTATGGTTTTATGTATTTTATGATTTTCTAAGCTTTTAATTTATTTATAAATTATCTGTTTTGTACAAACTCTGCTCATTTGCAGAGTTTGAGCGTTAGTTTATCAATATTTCAGTGATTAAAGTCTCAATTGGTTATTGAGTAATCAGGATAAAATAACAAAGTTTAATTTGCATAACCAAAGGTAACCAAATTCGATCAGCTATGCTATATTTAAGCCCAATTTCTTGGTTAAACCTTTGTGTATGAACTACAAAAGCTAAGAAAACGTGAGTTTAACTCAAAAAACACGAACAATTAAGTAAAAGTAGCACTTTTCTGAGTAAATATCTTGATTCTCAAGCGATATATCAATAATGAAATATTAAAAAACTGCATTGCAATTTTAGTGGGTTTAATTCTTATTTTTATCAGTACGCGCTTTATTAAATACATTCAGTTAGCGGTTGAGGGAAGTATCTCATCGAGCGCTGTTTTTAGCTTGATGGGATTACAGATCCCTGCGGTAGCAGGTTTTTTAATTCCACTATCTTTTTTTATTGCTATTTTGCTAACTTTTGGACGGCTGTACAGCGAAAATGAAATGGCTGTTATACAAAGTTCTGGTGTGAGTGAAGTTCAGTTAACCCGTTATGTCATGCCTGTGGCTGTTGTTCTGGCTATATTTTCTGCAGGATTATCTTTTTGGGTGACTCCTTGGTCGAGTCAATATACTCAGCTTCTGATGAATGAAGAAAAAGCAGAAGCTAAATTAGGTGCATTTTCACCCGGCAGGTTTCATGAAAACAGTGGTAAAACCGGAGTTGTTTTTGTGGAGTCAAAAGAAGATGATGGTTATATCAAAGGTGTATTTTCTGTATCAGGGGTGAAAGAAGATGACAACACCCTACAAATTCAAATTGCACAAAAGGGGTATTTACATAGAGATTCTGAAAAACAACAGTCGAAAATAATTGAGTCCAGTAATGATAGCCAGACAAATAAGGAAATTAAGGGGGATTTTTTAGTATTATCAGAAGGAACTAATTATACGTTTGATAAATCCAGTCAGGAATGGCAAAAAACGCAATATGAAGAATATTTTATGCGAATAGATCCGGTGTCGTTACCGACATTGGAATTAAAAACAAAATCCATGACAACCGGACAGTTATTTCAAGAATTATCCCCTGCGACCTGGGCTGAGTTACATTGGCGTCTTTCGGCACCTTTATCAATTCCAATATTGTGTTTGCTTGCTATTCCGCTTGCTAGAACCGCACCGCGTAAGGGGAAGTTTGCACGCTTATTTCCCGCAATTATGTTGTACTTAGTTTATGCAGTACTCATGATGAACGGGCGAAGACTTATCGAAATTGAGAAAATTCCAGTTGAACTTGGATATTGGTGGATTCATGGAGCATTTATTGCGATAGCTTACTTTTTGCTAACACCAAAAAGAATCAAAGCGTCAAGGAGAAAAGCGAGTGTTTAGTATTCTCGATCGCTATATCGCCCGCCAAGTGATCAATGCAAGTTTGCTCATTTTGTTTTTACTGACTTGTTTGAGAAGTTTATTCAGCTTATTAGACGAACTAGGCGATATCGGTGAAGGACAATACATCCTGTCAGACGCACTTCTCTATGTTGGATTAATGATACCTGACCGAATTCTTGAGTTTTTTCCTATGAGTGTTCTGATTGGAGCACTGTTCGCGATGGGAAATTTGGCATCACACAGTGAACTGACAGTTATGCGTGCTGCGGGAATAACAACTTGGAGAATTGCTGGCGCAACTATAAAAGCTTCTGTCATTTTAATGATTGTGGTTATTATTATCGGTGAGTTTTTAGCTCCGATAACAACCAAAGCAGCAAGTCAGTTGAGAACATCAGCAATCAGTGGTGGAGAACTCAGTTTTTCAAAGACGGGGCTTTGGGCTAAACAAGGTAATAAAGTTATTCAGATAAGTAACATTTTATCTGACGGAAAATTAAGCGGTGTGACTATTTATCAGCTGAAAGACAATGCTGAATTAGAAAAAGTTATTCAAGCAAAACGAGCAGAGCAGACAACTCGAACTTGGCAATTGTTAGATGTCACTGAGCTTGAGTTTACTAATGAAGCAATTGTGACTCAAAAATTTGCGAGAAAAATATGGTCTGAACCACTGCGTGAAGAACAGATTGAAACTTTAACATTACAGCCAGAAGCGCTTAATTTAATTGGTTTAATCAGTTATATGTCATATTTAAATGATAATAATCTACGAACAGAAGAATACGAATTAGCATTATGGCGAAAAATTGTTCAGCCATTTGCTATTGCGGTCATGATGTTTTTAGCCGTGTCATTTGTTTTTGGACCTATGCGAAGCATATCCATGGGAGCAAGAATATTATCCGGTGTCATGCTCGGTTTTGTTTTTCATTTAGCTAACCAGTCTTTTGGTCCTATTAGCTTGATATATAATTTTTCGCCTTTTGTTGGGGCATTTCTTCCTGCATTAATATTTGCAAGTTTAGCCTATTGGTTAATGCGCAGAAATAGCTAGCTAATCCAATAACACTGGGTTGTACTGAATCTGGTAGTTTTTGAAATTCTGCTATACTCATATTCATAATAAAAAATGGGGCGTTATAGTTATGGCGTCATAGGTTGTTCCCAAGATGGAATTTATATGCTGAAAATTACAGACTTTTTTGGATTAGCTATTGATGAAGAAAGTTCAGATATAAAGTACCTTATGGTAGCTCTTGGCATTGATGAGCTTATTAATGATACCAAGGTTGTCAAAAAACTGAGTAAGCAAAATGGTGTTAATGCTGCCATTGTTAATGTTGCTCGACGCCAGCAACTTTTAAAGATGATTAAGCCAATGTTGAATGATAAACTTCTGGAGCATGAGCCGAATTATTATTTAAAAGAAATTAATACCTCTAGCGAACATGACAGGCGTTACGATGCAGAGGAGCATTTACTTCATTTTGCATTAATCGTGGCATCGACCAAAAGTAAAAAAGTTCTTGAAAGTAGTCAGGAAATTATCACCTGTAAATTATTGAGAGAAGGTGCTTTTTTAGGCAGTCGTTATGATCGCTGCTGGGAAATTCTTTCTCAAGCCTCTAGCCATATCGTGAGTGCATTTCGCAAGTCAAAGTAGTTCATAGATACAAATCAAAATATTTCTGGGGATGAATAGCTTTTGTTCTTTCTCTGATTGTACATCGGATAATGTTGAACCGTTCAGATTTAAGTTAATGTTAAAACTGTGGATATTTTGTATGAAAAATATTTATTGATAACGCGATAGAATAAAGGATAACACTTAAAAAAAAGCCCGGTTGATTGGCAGATCAGGCCGGGACAAGACTCCATGACAGGGGAGTAATAAGACTTACTGGAAACTATTCAGTAATACCTTTGACGATGTACTTCCAAAATAGTTTCTTAATAAATCAATTTTCTGCGTTACAAAATGTAAACAAGACTGGAAGCTTGTTATTTAAAAGTGTAGACCAAGCATGGTTTTTGCTGACTCTTGATGTTCCTGATTACTTATTCAACCAAAACAAGGCTTCGAGGGTTAGCAATGACTGGCGATGTTTTATTGTTGGAATAATGAGCGATATAGGTTATGGCAAAAAATTATATAAAATATTTTTCGGAACGTAGGTTATTTAATTTTTGGGAGTAGTCAGGATAATTTAGCGTTAACTAAGGACTTTTATTTGCCTTAAGTGATAAAATGGCGGCCAAAATTTAGCCCAATGCTAAGTAGTAGGAAGCAAGAGAGTCTTTGTTGATATGTTAGAACAGTTTAAAGTGGTGTTGTCGCATACGACCCATCCCGGTAATATCGGAGCAGCAGCTCGTGCAATGAAAGTTATGGGGTTATCGCGGTTGAGTTTGGTCAATCCTAAAAAATACCCTAGTGCAGAGGCGACAGAAAGAGCTTCGCGTGCGAATGATATTTTGGCTAATGCTGAAGTCGTTACTAATGTTGAAGAAGCTATTGGGGATTGTCGCTTAGTTGTTGGAACGAGTGCTAGAACACGAAGTTTACCGAGTAAATTAATTACGCCTCGTGAATTGACTCAATTAGTGGTAGATAATCAACATAAAATGCCGGTCGCCATAATGTTTGGCACTGAGAACTCTGGACTGACTAATCATGAGTTGCACTTATGTCATTACCACGTTTATATTCCAACCAATCCTGAATATTCTTCGCTTAATTTAGCATCTGCAGTACAGCTTATATCCTATGAGCTGAGTTTAGCATTTGCTGAATTTGAGCAATTACCACAACAAGTTATTCCAGATAATGAGCAGCCTGTTTCAAGAGAGCAATTAGCCGGTACCTTGGCTCATTTTGATGAAGTGATGCGGCTGACCAGATATTTAGTTCCAGAACAGGAAAAACAAATCGATGTTCGAATGAATCGATTACTGAATAAAGCGGATCTAACCCTGAGTGAAATGAATATACTGCGTGGTTTTTTGCGCTCAGTGTCATATGCGGTGAAGCGAGCGCAACAACAAGATTAATTTTTTGAATAATCGATATTAACTGGAAAGAAGTTTTAGATGAAAAAAGTCATTTATCTGGATTATGCAGCAACAACGCCTGTAGACCCTCTTGTAGCTAAAAAAATGAGCAAATGTCTAACAATGGACGGTTGTTTCGGTAATCCTGCATCGCGTTCTCATCGTTACGGCTGGCAAGCCGAAGAGTTAGTTGATATTGCACGTAATCAAGTTGCAGAAACCATAGGAGCCGATCCACGAGAAATAATCTGGACATCAGGGGCGACTGAAGCGAATAATTTAGCCATCAAGGGAATTGCTGTCACTCATAAGAAAGGACACATTATTACGAGTGAGATAGAACATAAAGCGGTACTGGATACCTGCGGTTACCTTGAAAGCCAAGGCTTTCAAGTAACTTATGTGAAGCCTGATAGCAATGGTGTAATTAACCCAGAAGCCATTAAAGCAGCGATCCGTTCTGATACGATTCTAATTTCTATCATGCATGTGAATAATGAAATAGGGACAATACAGGCTATTGAAGCCATTGGAAAAATTGCTCATCAGCATCATATTCCGTTTCATGTGGATGCCGCACAAAGTATTGGGAAGCTGAACATTGATGTTAATAACTTGCATGTTGACTTTATTTCTATGTGCGCACACAAAGTTTACGGGCCAAAAGGTATAGGTGCACTTTATGTGAGACGTAATATGCAACCTAATCTAGAAGCCATTATTCATGGCGGAGGCCATGAAAGAGGCTTACGCTCAGGTACTTTAGCGACGCATCAAATTGTTGGTATGGGGGAGGCTTTAAGCTTAGCGCAAGAAATTAAAGAAAAAGAAAATGAGAGAATTCAATCACTTAAAAAGTATTTTTGGCAAGCTGTGTCTCAAATAGGAGATATTGCTGTAAATGGCGATATTAATCAAACCGTGGCCGGAATTATTAATCTACGGTTTGATTTTGTTGATAGTGAAACGCTTCTAATGGCATTAAAAGACATTGCGGTATCTTCAGGTTCGGCTTGTACATCAGCGAGTGTTGAGCCTTCTTATGTGCTGAAGTCATTAGGATTAACTGATGAACAAGCACATTCTTCGTTACGATTTTCAATTGGGCGTTTTACCCAACAAGAAGATATTGAGCAAGCTATTATGATTGTACAACGAGGAGTGGAGCGTTTAAGAAGTATGTCCCCTGAGTGGTTAGCAAGAATACAAAAAAAATAGCGCTTCAAAAAACTGTAGGATAATTAAACGAAAAATAGCGCTTTGAACAATGATTAGCCAAAAAATAGATGGTCAGACAAAGACAACCAATAAATTTCAAAAAATACTTGTAATTTTTCTCAAAACCCGCATAATGCGCACCGCATCGGGTCGTTAGCTCAGCCGGTAGAGCAGTTGACTTTTAATCAATTGGTCGGGCGTTCGAATCGCCCACGACCCACCATATATAAAAAGGCGTATCATTTGATACGCCTTTTTATTGCTTGATATTTTTTATTAAAGAATACTATCACCTTCCTCAGGATCTCTTGCTTTTTCTGCTTGTCGCTGAATATCATCTGTATCACTACTAAGATCGTTGATAGGAATTTGGGTTTCATGTTTTATGTTTGTTTGTGAAACTTTATTACTAGCGGCTATTTTTTCGTTGATCTCTTGGTTTAATGCGGCATTGGTTGTCTGTATGACCGGTACACCTTGTGGGAAAATAATTTCGCGCGCATCATCAGGCATTGATATTTTTTCACTTTCAAATTTACGAATTATTTCACGCATTAATATTGAAGCAACTTTCGCTGAACTATAAGTGTGACTGTCGATCCAAAAGTAGACTTTAAGGTTGATAGTAGAGGAGCCTAAATTATCGACTAGTATTTGTGGTTCAGGTGTGTTTAGTACGGCTTCTTGTTCAAGCATAATTTTCATCGCCAGCTCTTGCGCTTGTTGAATACTAGCGTCGTAACCTATTCCTACGATAAAACAGTTTCTGACATTCGGGTTAGCTGTGAAGTTTTGAATAATATTTTTATAAATAATAGCATTAGGGATTTGAATGTGGTTGCCATCGTAATCCACAAGCGTAGTGCCTCTTGCCGTTACTTTGCGAACAACGCCTCGATATCCTTCGACTTGAATAACATCACCT
The DNA here is from genome assembly GCA_030432465.1 of Gammaproteobacteria bacterium. Lineage (GTDB taxonomy): Bacteria > Pseudomonadota > Gammaproteobacteria > Enterobacterales > Kangiellaceae > Aliikangiella. The sequence continues at coordinate 16,216 of JAUIHB010000017.1, read as the reverse complement.
AGTCTGAAAGGTCTCTGAACACTAATTAATAGGCTTGATATAAAGTTTTCTGCAATATCACGAAATGCAAAACCAACAATTAAACCGATGATACCTGTACCGCTCATTACTGCCAGTGCAAACTGTGTTAATCCTGCAATACGTAAAAAGAAATAAAAACCCACAAGAATAACAAAAATTGAAAGTACTCTTTTAAGAACTATTTTTATCAGTTCACTGTCCGTCAGATAACCAATCGGGCGTGTTAATAGCGATGATATGGGCTTGGACAAAAAGAAAAAAGTGAAAAAAGCTATAATGCCGACAGCAATAAGCGGTAAAACTTCAAGTGTTTTAAACCATACTTTCAGCAATTCAGTTTTAATTGGTTTTGCTGTGAAATATCCACTTTTTTCAGTGTTAATATTGTTAACGACTGCAATGACACCATTAATATTTTTTGCGATATCACTTGCCCATTTTATGTAGTTTGGATCTTTGGTCTGGCCTTCAAGAAAAACCAGACCATCGTCGACATTTATATCAAGTTCAGTATATTTTTTAGAACTTTCCAAAATAGACTTTAGTAGAGATTTAATTTTTATATCACTGGTAGTTTTGTCGACTTGAATAAGCCGTTCAACGCTTTCAATTTGAGCATCTTCTTTTAATGACTCTTTGAGTGATTCAGACGATTTATTAAGTTCTTCTGAATTTTGGGCTACTATAGGCGAACAATAAACAAACAATAAATTTAAGAATAATAAACTTAAAATAGAAAATATTTTTAGTTGACGATCTTTAATCTGCATATTTTTGCTCCAGTGAAAAAGCATTTATTAATATTGATTAAGTTTACTTTAGTCCAGCTAAAAAGCGAGCTAACTTTAAGGCTGGTAATTGATTATCATTTTGTGGGCGAATACAAATACTAAGTTCTCGATTAGCCCATGGTTCATCTAGTTTAATGAGTGTTAATGGTAATGTTTTTGTAAACTGCAGCGCAAGCGGGCGGCTAACGATAGCTACACCAACATCATTAGCGACTAAATGTGCTACGGCGCTAAAATTAGGTGCAGTTGCTCGAAAATGAGCTGGTAAATGAGCAAATACTGCCATGCGCTCTAAAAATTGTTGTAGAGAACTCCCTTTTTCATAACCCACCAAAGGTTGTTTAAGCCATTCTTCAAAACTGCATGATTTTTTTTGAGCAAACGGATTGTCTCGGTTTGATATCACAACTAATTCGTTTCTCTGATAAAGTAAAAATAGTAAATCTTTTTGATTGTACTCTCCATCCACGACGCCTAGATCAGCTTTGCCTTCAGCAACTGATTTTAAAACCTGCCGGCTGGAACTTTGTTCGAAGTTTAAGTCTACACTTGGATTTTTTTGTAAAAACTCTCCAAGCTGCTGTGGTAAGTTTGTACTTAATCCCGTGGTATTGCTGTGTATTTTTAGTTGAATGCGGCCTTTACCCGATAAAGCATCCATGCCTTTTTGAGTATCTTGAGCCGCCTGCATTAGTCTTAATGCGTGATCATAAAAAAGAGTTCCCGCGTTAGTTGGCTGAATTCCTCGTGGGTGTCTTTCTAATAATGTAAGTCCTAAGCGTTCTTCTAGTTTTTTTAATCGTGCACTGGCTGCCGAAAGAGCTAAAGGTAATGAGTCTGCGGCTTTACTCAAACTGCCGTTCTCTATTATTGCGATATAGAGTCGTAAATCAAAAATTTCAAACTTAATAGGTTTCGTCATAAGAGAAGGTCTGTTTAAAAATCAAGTAAGGATATCGTGCTTTTATGGGTATAGAATAACTGAAATACCTATCTTTTGCGAATTTAAGGAGTAGTAATGAAATCTGTCTTCGCATATAACGAAATTCAGCTGTTTTGGATTAAACATAATAAGTCATTAAAACCGTTGTTCAGGAATGGTTTTTTGCTAGCGATTTTAGCCGCATTTGCTTCATCCTCTAAATCAGTTTTAGTCAAACTCATATTTTTGCAAGAGCAAGTGGCACCCCTGACATTATTAACTTTACGCTTAAGCATAGCTTTCCCATTTTTCATTTTATTAGTGGTATTTTTTGGTAAAAATGCTGAGAGACCACTTCATAAGGTTGACTTAAAAATATATGCATTGGTTTGTTGGCTTGGTTTTAACGGTTTTTACTTTGCGAGTTTAACTGACTTTATTGGCTTAACTTATATATCTGCAAGTTTAGAACGGCTGGTTTTGTTCAGTTATCCAACTTTAGTTTTATTAATAGAGTCTATTTGGAAAAAACAGTTACCATCACGCCAATTGTTAATAGGCGTTGGTATTTGTTATACCGGATTATTGGCTGTATTTGGTTACGATTTATCAACGACTGAAAATACCTATGAATTGTGGATGGGAGTGACTTGGGTTTTTGCTAGTGGACTTTCTTTTGCGTTATTTTATATTGGGGCAAACACTGTTATGAAACAACTAGGCAGTCGACGTTTTATTGGTATTGCTGGCGCTGTAGCAACCATATTTACTGTTGTACATTTTTTATCTGTTGATAATGTAGAAACCCTCATGGCACTTTCCTTAAATACTTGGTTGCTTGCTGGGCTAATGGCTATTCTTTGTACTATTATTCCTAGCCTGTTGTTGGCCTCTGCAATTACAAAGATTGGAGCGAGTACAACAGCTAGTGTTGGTACATTGGGACCTGTAATTACTATTTGTTTAGCATGGCTGTTGTTAGGAGAAACTTTATCGCTGGTACAATGGTCTGGTGTCGCTTTGGTTGTCTTTGGGATTAATAAAATGCGATGAAAAGTTAGCTTTCCATCGCTAGTTTCAGGCGTAGTTCGACTAACGATTCTCTATTCGGTTAAAGTCGAATAACCCGTATTCAATAGGCTGAGTTTCTTTATATAGTTGGTGTAACTTATCACTAAACTGCCAAAAATTGGAGTGTGTGCGCCTGATCCCATATTGATTCATTAAATGAGTATAATCGCTTTCTTTACGTAATTTTGTCATTTGTTGTAAAAATTGCTGAAGATTTTTATCATCCACTTGCCAAAAAGCATCTGGATAAGCGCCAATTACTCCAGGAATAACAGTAATATAATCTTCTTCTGGTAGACGATTAGAGTCCTCTAGTAGAAGACTGGTAACATTGCTGTGGGCACTATTCCTAATAATGCTAAAAACGAGATTTTTTTCGTCCCTGTTAATTACTAAGAGCCCTAATTCCGGTAAAATATTTGCTGCCGTTCCAGACATTCCTTGAATTGTTTCAAGTTGCTTGGCTATTTGAGGTGGCCGGCTTTGAGCGAGTAAGTGCTTTTCAGGAAGTACTTTACGTAAGTGCTGTTTAAGCTTTTTGTACAATGTGTTTAATGCCGCTTCCTTAGGTGAATATTCAATTTCAGGTGCTGCATCAAAATAAGCGTATTGTCCGTAAACATACTTTTTAACGTCTTCACTGGCTCCTCGATACCATTGATCTCTGAGTATACTGCGATCTTTTTCAGGCAATAAAGTTAAAAAGTTAAACTCGCTTTCCATTCGCAAAAAATCCATATAGGTTCTTGTGGTTAATTGATGACCTACATTGCCATACACATCAAAACCAGCAACCAGTAAATAGTGTATACGCTCTAAAATAGGGTAATCGATTAACCAAGCAGTTTTTGGTGGGGTACCAACTAGCCCTTTGACAACCGATGCACTATCAAAATGTCTAAACACGGTAAGACTTGCATTTGGATTTTTTCCGTCACCTTGCCAAATCCAGTTTAAACTAGAACCTTTATTTTTATTATGTGATTTAAAAAACTTCCCTTTAAACTGTAGATAGTTTTTTTGTGCTTCTGAATATTTTGTCCAATAAGCTAAAATACCTGCATTGCTACTTAACTCTGCGGGTAAATCAAGTTTGTCTATGTGTTGTGAAATATTTGCGTTAAATTCTTTAAAAACAGGCTCGTCAGGATTTGCAAACACAACCCAAAAATGGTCATTAATAACATTTAAAGCTATTTGACCACGACAAACGGCACCTTTCATAAAACCGCGTATTGTAAATTTAGACTGCTCTAGCATAAAACGATAACGGGATTCTGTTGGTAATGCTGCAAAGGTTGCGAAAGGGTTCGAAGCAAGATTTTCTTGATAGCCTGGTAACTCGTTAACCTTGTAGTCAGCTTTAAAGAACAAGCTTTTGTAGCGCGCCATCTGTTCCGAGTTAAAAGGGTAAGGTATATGTTGTTTAGCAACAATCGTATCTTTTACGCGTTGGAGGCGATAATAGACTCGTGTTTTTTGTGCGGTAATTCTTGGATCCTTTGATGGACTATCAAAAGGACGTCTTGTTGCAATAATTTCAATAGGTTTTCCAGGAGGAGTAGTCGATCTAACTAGCTTAAAATATTCCTTGTTGGAAATTTCACTAAAGTAAATGTTAGCTAAAAATAAATGTTCATAAATATAACGAGCTACTAATTGTTGCTTATAACTATCTCCATTAAAAAAGTCTTCCCACAATTTGATTGATTCTTTGTATTCTGCGGATAAAGGTGGTTTGTGGCTCATAAAAGCGCCGTTTTCTAGCCAATTAGTAAGTGTTTCATATTCACTATTAGCAAGAGGAGTCATCGCGAAAGGCATACCCCATTGTGGGTGAGACTCAGCAAAATCATCAAACTCATCTTGTAATGTACAGACTTGCTCGCGATTTAAGCTTAAATCAAACTGTTCTTCGTCTAGTAGTCCGTTATCTTGAAAAGTTTCTTTTGCATCATGTTTTAGTTGAATAAATGATGATAGTAAGCCATTGACGGATTTATTGGACTGCGTCTCTTCCTGTTGTGAATTAATGTTGCCTTGTTGCTCTGTAGTCGCTTTTTGTACAACTGGATAAAACTCTTTCTCTCGCCAAGCCTCTGTAGTTAGAGCATCTTCATGCAAACGTGTTAAAGGATCTGCTGTTAAGCGAGTGCCGTTGTATATCTTTCGTTGGTTAGCCCCACGTAAAATACCTTCAACAGATGAGAGCTTAAGTTGACAAGGAGCATCATAACACCCATGACAAACGACACAGCGATTATCAATGATAGGTTTAACTTGGGTAATAAAATACTGTCCATCTTGCGAGTTTGTGTCTGTTAGAAAATTTTTTTCCGGTTGGATTGTATCTTGATTATCGCAACTTGAAATAAAAAAAATAAAAATGACGGTAAAAAAATGACGAACAAATATAAGATAATTCATTGACTACATCGACCAGTTAAATTGACAGCATATTAGACCAGAAAGAGTTTATTTTATAAAGTAAAGGATGACTAGATAAGCGTGATTTGCGAAATATTACACAGTAGAAATGTTTGGAATGCAAAAACTCAAATGAGATTTTTCTAGGCTTTGGCTGTCATTAAATAAGATTAGAACTAAAAAGGAGCCATATATGAAAAATCTCCTATAACATTTATATACCGACACCTGTAATGATATTCATATTCACCATAAAAAGCTGTTCTTTACCTTGGTAAGCTGTTGCACTGGGGTAATCTGCTATCGACCAAATTTCTCTGTTTTGCATATGCTCTAACATACTGTTGATTACTTCTTCTGAGCTTTCAGATGGATATCTGATTATTATTCTATTATTACACCCAGTAATTAATACAGATTCTGAAAAATTCATAAAACAAGTTCCATGTAAAATTTGAGGTAACCCAATTATGCGACGAACTTAGTTTAAGAAATACGGAAAAAACGCTGAGTTATTCTGATTTATTAATGAAAAAATACTGAATTTTGGAATATTTGGCTGAAATTTGAATAAATATGGCCGAAAAACTGTTTTTAGCTATTTTTTTCAAATATTTCAAAATAGGAAAGGCTTGTTTGAACTTCTTTCTTTTGTACAGTTATTAGTAAAGTTTCTGCTTCATTAAGTGAAAAATAGATGCTGTCTACAGGAATCATTCGTGTTTTTTCTTGGTTGGATAGTTTCATACTAACGAGATGTTTTTCATTATTATTAGTTTCTACATAATAAAGTTTGTTATTTAATATTTCGTAAATATTTGATTTTTCATTTCCTGACTCAAAGGGAACAACAAATAATTTTTCATGATTTCCATTTGATTGGAGTTTATTTAAAAACATGATTCTGGAATTTTTTTCAGAGCTTAGGTAGTAAATTTCTCCATTTGGAGTTGATTTTGGCATAAAACCATTAGCTATAATCTGTAGGGGAGAATTATTTAAAAAATCTAGTTTTTGTATGTGAGAAACCTTGTCGTTTCTAACACCAATTAGCAGCTGATTTTCATAAGTAAAAGATATACCAGATACGTCAATCTGTTTTTCAAATAATAGCTGACCATTGGAGCTTAATACTTTCAGTATACGATCTTCTTGTAGTGCAATGTATTTACCATTAGGGGAAATTGCTATATCAGTAAAATAGACACTGCGATTAAATGTAGCGATTGGACTTGCATAATTATTTTCAACATAAAAAAGACGCGTTTTCATATCTCTTTCTGAAATAAAAGCAATGTGATTAGTTTTTTTAGCTACAACGGGTCTATAGTCGTAAGCGATAGAAGATAAAGAGTCATCAGTTTTTCCACTATCTAAATTTATTGTAATTAAATCTTTATCTCTCCAATGTCCTTTGACAAAACCTATTTTATTTTCTCCCATGGAGAAAGGATATTGTTCAGGATCAATATTTTCATGCAGCATTGAAATTTTATTATTTTCTAAATCGATGATCTCATAGTGATTTTCAGCATTCACAACAATCTTGTCGGGAGTAAGCCATGCTGCAGTAAACAGGGCATGTTGATATTCTTTTAGTAAATAATCCTTGCTAGTTTCAAAGTCGTAGACTCTCAATTGAACACCGTATCCAGTTAGCGATGCATGTCTCAGAAATACTATTTTGTTAGCTAACTCATTGAAATATAGACTGTAATCACCGTAAATTGTGTTTGTGGGGGCTGTCAGTTGATGTCTTTTTTGGGTTAAAAGATCTATTTCTACAATCCCGCTAGGAGAGTTTTCATTTGGCGCTAAAGCAACTAACAGAGTGTGCTCGTTTTTCCAATTGGGAGTTCTTGCATAAAAAGTTTGTGTACAATTTAGAATTGATCTAGCATTATTTATAGTGGAATACTGAGCGTCAAATACGGCAATCATGACATCGCAATATTTATTATAATCTGTTTTTATCCATGAAATTTGGTTACCTGATGGAGAAAAACTGGGCTCAGTGTTATATTCATCTGAATTATAGGCTGGTACTATTGTTTGACTAGTTTCTTCTAACAAATTTTTTGCAACCAAACTCCAGCCTGCATTTAGATTTTTCCGGTACATAAAAATAATAGAGTTCTCATTTGGAGATAGTGCTGAGTGGAGAACTTCGCCTTTACGTGATGTTAGGTTGTTTTTGTAACTGATTCCATAAGTCGACTCAGATAAGCTATTGTATGCAGCATTAACAATCGAAGAAAAAAAGACAAGAAATACAATTAAATTTATTGTATTTCTAAAATATGTCATTGGGGTTGCTACATAAATAACTTTCGCTTGAGGCTTGAGTACAAATTGATTTGTTGAAGGTTTAGCAATGTATTTCCATGGTTCTTTAGTGTCACCGAGTTCTTTTCTGAGGTTTTCAATTGCTTTATAAAAATTAGCTTCAGAACAACCTTTATCTTGCCATACAGCCTTAACTATATCATGTCTATTGAATGTTTGATTTTGATTATGTATTAGAAAATTGAGTATTTGTGCTGGCTTATTCGTTATGGGTTTGATTTCACCATTATTTTTTATTTTTAATTCATTTGGATAAAAGACAATTTTCTCAAATTTTATCGAGTGAATTTTTTTTTGAGAGTTCTGTGTTTTAAAGAAATTAATAATTTTTTTTAACAACACTTTTTACAAATCTCTAACCTGCAATTAATAGATTTAAACCCAAACATAAAATTAGCCTTCGGATGTGTTATTTTTTATAGATTTGAGAGTCCTAGATTCGGGGGACTATACTACATGAGTAAATACTTAAAACCAACTAAATAGGAATATTGTTATGAAAAAATCTCTACAAGCTATCATCGTGTTTTTGAGCCTTTTTATTTCTTGGGGTGTTAGTGCCAACATAGACTTTGAAAAGAATAAAAATACTAATTTTGATCGATTAAATGAAAATTTTGATTTAAATAAAAAAGATAAAAATTTAAATTACGGTCGCTGCACGGCTTATCCCAAATGTCATAATGATAATGAGTCAACCATGACCTTAGCTGCACGCTGCACGGCTTATCCCAAATGTCATAATGATAATGAGTCAACCATCACCTTAGCTGCACGCTGCACGGCTTATCCCAAATGTCATAATGATAATGAGTCAACCATCACCTTAGCTGCACGCTGCACGGCTTATCCCAAATGTCATAATGATAATGAGTCAACCATGACCTTAGCTGCACGCTGCACGGCTTATCCAAAATGTCATAATGATGATGAGTCAACCATCACCTTAGCTGCACGCTGCACGGCTTATCCAAAATGTCATAATGACAATGAAATTGCAACTAACTTATCAGCTCGACGTGAAGGATATACCGTTGCCATTATGATAGTAATATAACGATTAATTTATCGACTGGTTATACAAAATATCTTAAATATCATAAAGATTTGAGATTTCAAAATCGAACTGTGTCATGGCATGGATAAGGTACTTATTTTTTTAAAGTAAATAAGACTTATGACTTCGTTGAAGTGATGATTTTAATTTGATTTTTTAATTGAGTAACATAACTCTAAAAATAATTAATCAACTGGAATGATTTTTGCTGATGTTAAGTGATTTCATTTAATTAAAATTAGCAGGAGAGGAAAATGGACGCTATTCGTATTTTAGTCGCAATTCTTTTACCACCAGTCGGTGTATTTATGCAAGTAGGCTTAACCAAGCACTTTTGGATAAATATACTTTTAACTATCTTAGGGTATTTACCAGGGATAATTCATGCTGTTTATATCATTGCTAAGCGGTAGGCTTTGAACAGTTTCATTCTTAGAAAGTGAAAAAATTATTCTATTTATGTAATTGTTTCAATATTTATCGTTATGTTATGAGTAAAAAGGAGAAAAGCAATTATCGATCAAAGTGAGATATCGCGTCAAAGTGTCGGGAGAGATGCTGTCACTCCCAAAGATATACCTTGGCGCGGTTGGTTTGCTATATCAAAAAGAGTTTATTATAAGCTCGATAAAGATAATCTTAGTTTGGTATCTGCTGGTATTGCTTTTTACTTTTTACTGGCTGTGTTTCCATTACTAGCATCACTGGTTTCTATTTATGCTTTCTTTGTATCGCCTGACGAAGTTGCTGACCATATTGAAAGTTTAATATTTGTTATGCCTGCGGAGACTAGAAATATGCTTATGGAGCAGGTGACAACAATTACAGCGGAATCTCAAACTACTTTAAGTATAAGTGCTGTAGTTAGCTTTTTGCTTGCAGTTTGGAGTAGTAGCAAGGGAGCTCAGGCTTTAATAACAGCTTGTAATATTACTTATAATGAATCAAATAGCCGCTCTTTAATCATTAAATTATTAATGCGAGTACTATTTACTGTTGGTGCATTGATCTTTGCTATTGTTGCACTCACATTAATTGCTGTTCTACCAATTCTTATTGATTTGTTAGGAATGAGTAACACAGCTGATATTTTAGTAACATTGGTTTCTTGGCCTGTCTTGGCTATCATATTTAGTGGCGCACTAATGTTATTGTATCGCTATAGCCCAGACAGAACATTAGCGAAATGGCGCTGGGTAACTCCGGGTTCTTTTTTAGCTACCATACTTTGGTCTATCGCATCTGCTTGTTTTTCATTCTACGTTGCAAATTATTCTAATTATAACAAAACCTATGGCTCATTAGGTGGTGTTATTATTTTATTGATGTGGTTTTATATTTCTGCTTTTGTTGTTGTTCTAGCTGCTGAATTTAATGCCGAAACTGAATTGCAGACCACGAAAGATAGTACCATAAAACCTGAAAAAAAAATGGGGCAGCGAGGTGCATATGTTGCTGATCATATTTCAGACGATGACTGACTTTTGAACGTTTCATTTGTGGGTTAATTTAATTTTGATGTTGCCTTCTATAATTTTGAAAACAGGTGAACGGTGAAAAATTTAAAAAAGAAAACTATTTATATTATAGTTGGCCTCGTCTTGTTTATCGGGATATTGAGATTGAGTGCTCCTTATGCGGTAAAATATGGAGTTAACCATGCGATAGAAACTACAGAAGGGATCTCTGGACAAATTGGGGATGTTGATTTACATCTTTATCGAGGTGCCTATGAAATTGAAAATATTGAGCTTTTTACTCAGGAAAAAGAAAAAAGCTTACCTTTAATAAAAATATCTCGTCTTGATTTATCTATTCTATGGAGTGCTTTATTGGATGGAGAGGTTGTTGCTGAACTTGTTTTTTATGATTCTGTGATCAGCATTAACAGTGCTCCTGAAAAAGAAGTTATTGAAAATGCTGCTGCAAAAGATGAAGATACCTGGATTGAGTTAGCAAACAAGCTAACGCCTTTTGCAATTGATCGCTTAGAGCTAGTCAATGGAACGCTCGAATTTAATACTATAGATAAAGATGAGAAAACCGCCAGATTTTACATGAGTGAAATGCAGGGAACGGTAAAAAATATTACAAATAGTATGTCTTTATCTGACACCCTTATGTCAAAGCTTGACTTTGATGTAAAAATAATGGGTGAAGCAAAAGCTAAATTAAGTGGCGGATATAACCCATTCGAACCTTCGCCCACTTTTGATTTTGACCTGTCTATGAATAGGTTGCCTGTTAAATATATTGATAAGCTTGTGCAGTATTATACTCCTGTAGACTTTGAGGCAGGGGAGATTGATGCTGCATTGGAACTAGTTTCTGAAAAAGGTGAGCTAAACGGGTACGTTAAAATTGGAGTTCATGATCTTGATATATTTAAATGGCGTGAGGATGTTGAGGTTGATGAAGATAACCCAATAGAAATGCTTTTTGAAGGGTTGATGGGAGGGATTACCGAATTATTAGAAAATGATGATAGTGAACTAGTGGCGACAAAAATTCCAATTACAGGAAACTTAAATGATGTTGAAACGCCTATCTTTCCAGCAATTGTTGGTATTTTTAAGAATGCTTTTATTGAAGCATACGAAATAGATATAGAAGATCTACTTTCTTTTGAAAAAATTAAAAAACTTTCTGATTCTGAAGAAGGAAATAATAAAGATGCAGCTAAAGATTAACTGAAAATTAAAGTATAATATTTGGCTGCAAAAAGGTAAAAAAGATAAACTTAAAGCCCTTGCTTTTGTAACCATAATTCTAACAAGGTCACTTGCCAAAGTTTAGAGCCAAAGGGTGTTACAAAACTTTCAGGTTTAGAAAGCATTTTGTTAATTTGAACTATATCAAATAAGCCTCTTTTTTTAGCTGAGTCACTACTGAATATGTTTTTCGCTAAGCTCAAATACTCATTTTTCATGTTTTTGAGGGCGGGTACTGGAAAATATCCTTTGGGACGATCTATTACTTCATGAGGGATAATTTTTCTAGCCATTTGTTTGAGTAAATATTTTCCGCCGTCTTTCACTTTAAGTTGATAAGGGATTTGAAATGCAAGCTCTAAAAGCTCATGATCTAAAAAAGGAACTCTGGCTTCCAAACCAAATGCCATAGTCATGTTATCAACCCGCTTTACTGGATCATCAACCAACATTAATTGAGTATCTAAGGCAAGAGCTCGATCTATCGGTAATAAGTGTTCAAATTTTTTGAAATACTCTTTTACTGTATTAAAAGCATAATCTTGTGATAAAAATTGTGGTTTAATCATTTTTTTGTATTCTGAGAATGAAAAAGAAAAATATGAATTAGCATAAGTCCTAGCTGCACTTTCGGTAATTCTTTTTTGATTTTCTTTAGATGACAATAGAGAAGAATGGTTAATATCAATGTCCAGCATTGGAGGGTACCAGTGGTAACCCGCAAAGACTTCATCTGCACCTTGACCACTTTGAACTACTTTAACATGCTGACTGACTTCTTTTGATAAAAGATAAAAACCTATCACATCATGACTAACCATAGGTTCAGACATTGCTTCTATACAAGGCTCTAAGTGCTCAATTAAGGTATCGTGCTGAGCAAATATTTTAGTATGTTCAGTATTGTAGTGTTTTGCGATAATATCTGAGTATTGAAATTCATTTCCAGATTCGTTGGCTACATTATCGAACCCTATTGAAAAAGTGTGTAGGTTTTTTTGCCCTAGCTCACTAAGTAAACCTACCACCATTGATGAGTCTAAACCGCCTGATAATAGTACGCCTACAGGTACATCTGCGACTAATCTTTTTTTTACACTGTTTGTGAATGTTCTTGTTAATTTTTCTAACCAGTATTCTTCATTGTGTTCACTATCAAAAGGCTGAGGATCAGGGTTGATTTGCCAATAATTTTTTTGAATGATATCTCCGTTTGACGTGATTTTCATCCAATGTCCTGCTGGAAGTTTTTTTATGTTTTTAAGTATACTATGGTTGCCAACGACAGCTCGAAATGAGATATACTGATTAAGTGCAAATGGGTCTAGTGATTTATCTATAGATTCAACTTGAAGTAATGCTGGTAAAGTTGATGCAAACAAAAATTGTTGCTCTGTTTGAGTATAATAAAGAGGCTTTATTCCGATTCGATCCCGAGCAATAAAAAGATCACCGCTTTCGCCATTTAAAATAGCAAACGCAAACATACCATTAAATTTTTCCAGACAACTTTCACCCCAGTAATGATAAGACTTTAAAATAACCTCCGTATCGCTAGTCGAGAAAAAATTATACCCTTGTTCCATGAGTTCTCGTTTGATAGCTTGATAATTATAAATACAACCATTAAAAATAATACTTAAGTTTAAATGAGAATCAACCATAGGTTGTTTAGCATGATTTGATAGGTCAATTATTTTGAGTCTCTGGTGACCTAAGCAAATATTGTCGTGCAGTAAAATTCCGTGATTATCAGGGCCGCGATTAGTTAGTTTTGATAGCATCGCATTGACATTTTTTGGGGATGCCTTATGTTTAAAATTGATCTCTCCAGCAATACCGCACATGAATAATTCCTATTGTAGTCTAAAGCTATAATTATCTAACTAATAGCAAGATTATCTAAAACATCAAGTCATATTAGATTTTCTAAAAATCACATTAATCTCCACAATGCTAATGCCAATAATAGAGCATCGAAGTTAGCTAATTATATAGCTGTTAGTTTTTTATATCTCAAGTTATTAGCTAAAAATGGTATTAGTCTAAAAGTTATTTTAATGTTTATATATCGAAATCGATATAAGTAGAAGACAAGAATAAATAGTAGCAGTTCCAGAAGGTAACGCCCTAGTTATTCTATTTAATTAGGAAAAAGACGTTTATCTTTTTTTATCGTTGCTACACTTGGACTATCCTAATTTAATTTGACTTAATAGCTATTATGAATATAGGCATTTTAACAACGAATCAAATAACTGATGATCAACGGTTGATGGAAGCTGCTATTAATAAAGGTCACCAGCCAACCTTACTGGATCTGAGAAAAATTAGTATCGAACTCTCTCCGGGATTGCCTTCTATCTATTATGAAAATGAAGATGTCACAAAAAAATTTAAAGCAATTATCCCGAGATTAAATGTTTCTTTTACCGATTATGGTATTAATGTTTTACAGCAATTTATTTGTGCCAGAGTTTATGTTAGTGAAACGCCGGAAGCTTTAAGGCTTGGCAGAGATAAATTGAAATGTTTACAGTATTTACTGGAAAAAGGATTACCTTTTCCCGATACTGGTATTGCTTATTCAAATGAAAATTTTTCATCAATAATCAGCCATTTAAAAACACCTGTTGTGGTTAAGTTGATAGAAAGTACCGAAGGTACAGGCGTTTTTTTAGCAAAAAGCAAGAAAGAACTTGAAAATATGATAAAAACATTTGGATTACTTGGAGCTTCATTTTTAGTTCAGGAGTTTGTTGAAGAAGCGGCGGGAGAGGATGTCCGAGCTTTTGTTGTTGGTGGCCGGGTGGTTGCTTCTATGCGAAGGAAATCTCAAGATAGTGATTTTCGTGCTAATGTTTCATTAGGTGGCCACTCATTTCAAGAAAAACTAACAGGTGAAGAAGAACGGGTTGTTTTGGCTGCAACTCAAAGTATTGGTGTTAACGTAGCAGGTGTAGATTTTGTGCGTTCTAAAAGAGGTCCTTTGCTTTTAGAAATAAACGTATCACCTGATTTTACAGGTGAACAAGGAATTGAAAGTATAACTGGTTATGATGTTGCATCTGCAATTATTGATTTTGCTGTTGAACAAGCAAATAATTTTCAGAAAAGTCATATAACCTCTGGTTTATTAAAATTAGATAGTCGATTTTTATCTTCAATAGTTAGCTCTTAGTTCTTTTCTGATTGATTAAACTGAATGTTTAAAAATAAATAATAGGTATTGTTAAATGTGTCGATGGATAGCTTATACAGGTCAGCCAATTTATTTAGATAGTTTAGTTACCCAGCCTCATCATTCTCTTTTGGAACAAAGTCGAAATAGTAAGTTGAATTTTACTTCTGCTGGACAACTGTTAAGTACAAATGGAGATGGTTTCGGTATAGGTTGGTACGGTAAGCGGCGGAGACCTGGTATTTTTAAAGATGATAAACCCGCTTGGCATGATGAAAATTTAAAAAGTTTGTGTCACCAAGTCAAATCCCCCATGTTTTTTGCACATATAAGAGCTACAACAACGGGAGATATTCAGCGTACTAACTGTCATCCTTTTCGTTATAAAAACTGGCTTTTTCAACACAATGGTCATATTTCTGGGTTTGAAAAAATTCGTAGGGAGTTACAGTTGGAAATTTCACCAAAATTATATCCTGAATTGAAAGGTACGACTGATAGTGAAACATTTTTCTTATTAGCACTTTCTTATGGGTTGATCGAAAACCCGAAACAAGCATTACAACGAATGGTCAGTCGTGTATTAGTCGCATTGGATAAAAGTGATCCCAATGGTGTACTAAATTTGTCTTGTGCATTATCTGACGGAAAGACTTTATTTACTTTACGTTATTCACACAATGAAGAGGCCATGACTCAATTTTTTTCTACTGATACAGAATGTTTTAGTGATCTTGATGATAAGTCTCCGAATATGCCCAAGAACAGTGCAGTAGTTGTATCTGAACCATTAGATAAAGCGAGTGATAAGTGGAGCGAAATACCGAATAACTCTTTTGCTACGATAAATCATCAGAATGTTTCAATAAGTTCATTTATGGAGAATTAAGCTGAATAAAATTCTGGCTTCAAAAATTAAAGCCAGAATTTTAGTCGACTCCACTATATTAGTGAATTTCTAGTTTTATAAGATTTTCTTGTAAGATTATCTATGATCTCCACGGCTAGATGAACGAGAACGTGAGTTGTCTGCTCGATTTGAGCGTCGATCATTTGAAGCTCTGGTTTGTCGCTCAGCTTTTTTGTCATTACGATTTCTTTCCGTTTTTTGTCTGTTTGTTGAGCGGTTATTTTGTTCTCTTTTTATTTCGTTACGTTGGACAGTTGGCTTTTTTACACGCTCTGTATTTTCAGTTCTAGCTCTTTCTCTCTTAACTTCATCTCTTCGATTCTGAGTCGTACGCTTTTGCAAACGCTCTTTCTTTTGAATTATTTCTCTGTTCTGTAATGCTGTTGTGCGAGACTGAGTCTGGCTTGTTGTTCGGTTTGCTCTGGTTGTTTGGCGAGCTTCTCTTGGTTTTTCTTGAGCAGTTCTTACTCGCTGACTGGTTAGCCTCTGATTAAGGCGTTGTTGACGAGTTTGAAGCTCTTTTGATGAATGTGCACTATCAACTCGGTTACGTGTTGCATGGTTTCGCTGAACATTAGTTTTTCTCACGTCAGCTCTGCGACTATTCTCGTTTCGTCTGATTTGCCGTGTTTGTGCTACGCTAGGACGGTTGCTATGATACTTCTTACGAATTTTGTCATTTCTATAAGCAACACCTCGTCTATGGGTTGGGTTATGTGTCCAACGATGAGCATTTTCGTGACGGATAATTTGCGCGCGTTGATAATGACGTCGATGAT
>JAUIHB010000335.1 GCA_030432465.1 Gammaproteobacteria bacterium | reverse complement strand
CCAGCAATATGGTATTGCCAAACTCTGGGCCAGAGAAAAAATAGCAAGTATTATGAATACCGCCCATCATGGAAATGTTAATGAAAAACAAAAACAAGAAATTATCAATACGGCTTTAGAGCACCATTTAGTGAGCCGTTTTACCAGTTTAGTTGCAGTAGATAAAACACCTGAAAGCGCTCTTAATCAACAAGCTCAAATGATGAAGTTAAGAAATGTTGCTCAAGTTAGACCTTATGGCAGTGTTACATACCCCAAAACGGCTTTAAACTTCTGGATAACTCCTTTGAGGGGCTTATGGTTATTTTTATTAGCAGCTCTAGGTTTTTGGATTGTTAAGTTTAAAATGGCTGAAAGAGAAAGCTATGTTGGTTAAAGCCCATAAAAGACAAAAAATAAGTCTAAGAAAGCTGTTTGTATGGGGTTGCTGTGGTTTGATGTTATTCGCTGTGACTTGCATAGCTCAACCTGTTTATTATCAAATTAAAGCCGTGTTAGCTCAGGTGTTATTAGAAAACTCTTGGCAAAAGTCACAATTAATAAAAAATGAAAGCTTTAAACCGTGGCCTTGGGCTGATACTTGGCCAAGTTTTGAGTTAACGCTTTTTGATTCACACGGCAATGCTAATAATATGATTGTGTTAGGCAATGCCAGTGGTGAGAGTTTAGCTTTCGCTCCAGGTCTTCTAACTGAGAATACTATGCCAGGAAATATTGGGCATAGTATTGTTGCAGCGCATCGGGATACGCATTTTTCTTTATTAAAAGATTATAAAGTCGGGCAGCAAATGATAGTAACCGATCGAAATCAGAAACAACTAATTTTTCAAGTGGATCAAATCAATATTGTTGATAGTCAAGATGAAAGCCCTATTTTAGCCTTAGAGCACTCACGCCTTACGCTTGTCACCTGTTTCCCATTTGGGAGTGAGGCGCAAAATACCTCGCTTAGATATTTAGTCAGTGGTTTTTTGAAAGAGAAGTAATCCTGAGTGAGTCTTTATACAATAATGAATTCTAAAATATCTCAAATTCGTGATTGATGCGTAAACAAATTGAGCGTATAAAATATGAATCACTGTATCATTTGTAGATATTTGCTGATTAAACAGACCAAATTCTGTTAAATGCATTCGTGTTGTTTTGGTCTTTGTTGGGTGGATGTTTCTATATTGCTATTGATGACGGGGGTTTTGAAATGACTGGTGTTTTTTATTACCATTGAGTTTCGTCTCCACCGAGCCTTATTATTCGGCTGTTCATATCATTAGTCAATAATTGTTGACAACTGACCTGTCTAAATTTTAACTTTACTCGTTTTAAGTTTGCAGTACTATTTAGCTAACAGAAAAATTTATTTGTGCTGAATTTCTCGGTAGTCTCATTCAGTATGATAAAAGTGTCATGGAAGCAAGTCTTCGCAACGCATTCAGTCAGCATTTATACGATATAAAATTTATTCGTGAATGTTTCAAAGGAATGTATGAGTACGCAATATCACATCCAGATAAACTCAAATAAAAGTCACTCAGAAGCTTTGTTGGGTCGTTTGCAAATAAAACTTATTGGCAGTAATGGTCGTTCCGATTGGTTTAGTATTAAAAATGAACAAGCGATTTTTAGTGATTATCCTATTCTGGCTAGCTTGACGTTAGCTCCTTCAGATTCTATTGGTTTTTTAACACAAGTTGAAGTTAATTATCTTGGTTTACAACAAGAACAGCGATGGTACCTGAACTCTTTAGAAGTTAGTTTTAATCATGGTCGAAATTATTTGTTTTTTGATTACCGGCAGTGGCTGGTTAGTGAACAAGCAAATGAGATCCCTCCAATAGCAATTAAAAGCCGCGGAAAATTTGAGGTATTTCAAGGTAAAGATAAGCAGTTTTATTTTCATTTAAAAGCTGCTAATGGTGAAATTATTGCAGCTTCAGAAGGTTATACAACACGTCAGTCTGCACTTCATGGAATTCAATCCATTCGTGAAAATGCTGAGACTGCTCAGATTATTGAACTTAACAAAAAAGCATCGTAGGAGAATCGTGCATGGTTACCAAAAAAGCAACCCAAGCTAAATCTGGTACAAAATCTACCGCTAAAAGTGCAAGTGCTAGTACATCACAGCCAATTAAAGTTGGACCAGAATACTTAGTGGTATCAATGCCTGAAGTGATGAAGGAAGGTGCCAACATTAAATTGCTACATGTAGCAGCAAGTGCTGATGATGCCGACAAATACATTGAGCAATTAAAAACAGGAGGTACACGTTTATTATGTGTTTTAGAAAAGAAAAAACTATTAAAACGTGCACCAGTAATGAAAACTTCAGAAGTTAAACGAAACATTTTAACCGCCATTTAAATGCGTTAATCAAGGAGAATTGATATGCCAGCAGCAGTCCAAGAACTTAAGCAGATACCCTTTGGCCATTTGATTGGCTCGCCATTAAAAGCGGCGATCGAAAGTCAGGCAATGGCCGCACAGTCAACAATCGACTTTATTAAACAGGTTGGCTTTAAAAAAGCTGAAAGTGATAATGAAGATTTTATGTTTATTGACCTCAATTCCGATGCGGATGCGGGAGAAATTCGTAATGTGACATTTACCTATAGTAAAAAAGATGTCGGTGATGAAACTGATGAAGCCAGTGAAGCCAATGAAGAAGAGTTTTCACTGACAGTACCGATATTAACGATTACTCCAATCCCTTATATTCGTATCGATGAAATGACAATTGATTTTAAAGCTAAATTAACGGACTCAGTTGTACATAAATCGGCATCTGCTACTGCGGTTTCGGCTTCTGTTAGTGGCAAATATGGTGGTTTTTGGTCGCCGGTAAAAGTTAATTTTAGAGTTTCAGCCACACATAAAAGCGCATCCTCATCAACTCGAAGTTCACAACGAGAATATCAAATGGATATACATGTGCGAGCTGTACAAGATGAATTACCGCAAGGTTTATCTCGCATTTTAGATGTGCTGGAAGATGCCATTAGTAATCAGAAAACCTAGTGAGCGTTGTGAACTTATTATGCCAAAGCTAAGCGAAATCCTTGGTGGGATAACCAAGGATATTACCCAAGCACAAATTACGAGTGACTTAACTTCATTGGAGTATTTTGAATATTATCAGCAAGATGAATTACTCAAATTAATGGATGTTCCACGACTAAAAATTAAAGATATATCTATTAATTTAAAGTTTGCCATTGCTGAAACAAGCGGAAGTCAAATTTCTGATAATGCTAAAAGTGAAGTGGCAAATGTATGGCGAAACCATGTCGCTAATGATATTGCGCCCAAGGTATTGCTTAGCTTAATAAATGAGCCTAACTTAGATCAGGTGAATAAAAAACTGATTTTAACAACCCAAAAAAATACACCGTTATTTCAGTTGAGTGGTGATGATATATTAACTAAAAAGCGTGCTTCGGTATCAAAGCAGTCGGAAGATTATGTGATAAGTCTTGTTAAGGGGTTACCGGAAAGTCTTCGTAAGAAATTACCGGCATTAAAAGATATTCGCCAGCGTACAAATGAAGTAGTTAATGCCGACTTGCTAAATACTGAAGATCGTTTACATAAAGTTGCTGTAGCAAAATCAGCCGAAGATTTTGATTTGGATATTCAGGTTTTATCCAATGAGCTAAAAGAAATTCCTGAGACACAAATCCATGAAATTTCGTTATCCATTGGACTTGATGACAACCCTATAAATTCATGAATGGTTATAAGAGATAAAAATTAATGAGTGTAATTGAATCTATTCCTTTAAGTCTGGCTGAAACCATTGGCTCGTTAATGACGTCGGTCATTGATGCGCAGGCACAATCAGCTAAAGCAACCGTAGAATTTATTGAAGATGTCGGTACGCTTGAAGGTGCAAGTGATTTGGAAGTACTTCATCAACTGAGAACGGTATCTTTTCAGTTTAAAAAATTTGATGAAAATTTTGAAAATAAAAAATTTCAAATAGATGTACCACTTTTGAGTATGGTTGATATTCCATTAATTGCAGTCAAAACTGCCACTTTTCATTTTAACTATGATATTACTCAAACGACTAAAGAAACCTCACAATCCAGTGATACGGCTCAACCCTCATTAAAATCGAAAATAGCGAATAATGTAACTAACAATAACGCTATTGATAACAATGCTATTGATAGTAAAGTGGTCTTGGGAAGTTCAATTAAGCGGCTCCCAATTGCTAAACCAGCAACCATTGTTGGTAAATTTCAAAAAACTTCATCCAA
>JAUIHB010000016.1 GCA_030432465.1 Gammaproteobacteria bacterium | reverse complement strand
CAATAGGTTATATCCTCTTCTTAAAGTTAATTAAAGGGTTTAGGTATGCCTTAGCATTCCGTTAGCCGAATAGAATTTATAATTCATCACAAATTTTACTCGCCACGCCCTTCTATACCCTATTCTTATAACCAGTTTACAACTAAAAGCCATAGTTAACAGACCAGATGTCATTTTTTGAAACAATTCGACTAAAACTCGGCAGTCTTAATGCTCTGCCAATCTTAGCTGCATTAGGTCTAGTGAGTGGGTTGTTAGCAGGTAGTGTTGTTATTTTATTTCGTCTTTTCATTGAAAGCGGTATTGTCTTATGGCATTCCGGCGATGGAGCAACGGATTTTGAAAATACGAGCTGGTGGTTTCGCTTATGTCTGCCGTTATTCGGCGGCTTTTTAGTCGGATTAGTATTACATAAAGTAGGTAAAGACAAACGTCAGGTGGGAGTTGGGCATGTACTAGAACGAATGGCCTACCACCAAGGCTATTTATCTTGGCGGAATGCTATCGTTCAATTTCTGGTTGGGGGATTGACTCTTGCTACAGGACAATCCGTTGGTCGCGAGGGTCCGAGTATACATCTGGGGTCAACCGCAGGAAGTTGGCTTGGCCAACAAATGAAACTCCCCAACAATAGTATTCGTATCTTAGTCGGCTGTGGCACTGCAGCTGCTATTTCAGCAAGCTTTAATACCCCATTAGCAGGCGTTATATTTGCTATGGAAGTTGTCATGATGGAATACGCTGTTGCTAGTTTTATTCCATTGATCCTTGCTTCTGTTTCCGCGGCTATTTTATCACGCATTGTTTTTGGGAATGATGTTGCATTCATTGTTCCTTCGTTAGATTTAGCTTCTTTATGGGAAATCCCTTATTTCATTTTACTTGGATTACTGATTGGCGGAATTGCGAGTCTATTCATTGTTTGCACTCGGAAAATAGCAACCAGAGCAGCTGACTGGCCTACATGGTTAAAATGCGGAGTCGCTGGTTCATGTGTTGGTGTTATCGCAATCGCAGTGCCTCAAGTCATGGGTATTGGTTATGACACTGTAAACAGTGCACTCCATAGTAATTTACCCTTACAAATTCTCGCACTCGCATTTGTTGGTAAGTTGCTTGCTACAATTGTTTGTTCTGGATTATCACTACCCGGAGGGGTTATAGGTCCATCGATGTTTATAGGGGCAATGCTAGGAGGCTTAATAGGAAATATTGGGAGTATGCTTTTCCCAGCTTACGCCTCAGACTATGCTTTTTATTCGATGTTAGGTATGGCTTCTATGATGAGTGCGGTTTTACAGGCACCATTAGCTGCACTGATGACTTTGCTTGAGCTCACTAACAATCCAAACATCTTACTCCCCGGCATGCTGGTTCTCGTCATTAGCAACCTGGTAGTTTCTGAATTATTTAAGCAACCTTCTATTTTTCAATCAAATATGAGGATTAAAGGTTTAGATATTAAAGTTAATCCTCTATCTCAATTTCTCAGAAGCGTTGGTGTGGCTGGTTTAATGGAACGAAAAGTTGCGGTGCACGATAAACAAATATCTTTTCAGGAAGCCGAAGAGTTACTCGAAAGCACACCTCGCTGGATTTTAATCAAGGAAGAAGATGTTCCAAAGTCATTGATGGCAGCAAACGATCTGGCACGTTATTTTCTCAAGCAAAAAGAATTACATCAGGAAAAGCTTGAACAAGCCAAAGCGAAGGACGAGCCAATTGATGAAGATGAGACACAAATTATCGACTTGCTCAGCATTCCCGGCGATAGACAAGATATTTCATCAATTTATTTGCAAGGTAATCTGGAAGAAGCGCTTGACACTATGGATAGAGAATCAGTTGATGCGGTCTATATTTTCAGAACAACCGCACCGATGGTAGACAAAATTTACGGCGTATTAACTCGCGAAATTATTGAGTCTCATTATAGTTATAAGCGTTAAAAATCATTGAGAAAAATATGCTCTATTTATATATCAAAGCCTTCCATATTATTTTTTTTACTAGCTGGTTTGCCGGGTTATTCTACCTTCCTAGAATTTACGTTAACCTTGCCATGGCAGAAACGCCGGAAACTTATCAACACTTACTCACCATGGCACGCAAGTTATACCGATTTATCACTCCCTTTATGGTAATCACTTTGTTATTGGGTGGAGTGATGCTACATCTTAACTCTGGATTACTATCAATGGGATGGCTACATATCAAACTGGCATTAGTCGCAGTTCTTGTTGCTTATCATTTATTATGTGGCAGCTACCTTAAAAAATTTACACTGCAGCAAAATACACAAGGCCATGTTTTTTATCGTTGGTTTAATGAATTTCCAGTTATCATTTTGTTTATTGTTGTCATTCTGGCAGTCACCAAACCATTTTAACTTTAAATAAATGCTTAACTTGTTTTCTTCTCACGATAAACCTGAAATTTAACGACTTTATTGCGAGCCAGAGGAATAACAATCTCACCTCGATTTTTACGCACCGTAATCCACAAAGATGTATTTGACGTTTTTGTTAACTTTCCTTGAAAAACTCGCCCATCATCTCGCCATGCCTTCACTTGATAATTCAAAAATTGATCGGCTTGATTAACTAAGACATCCTGATACGTTTTAGTGATTAAATGGGTTCTATAACGCGCTTTAGTGGGATCTTTCATTTCCCGCTTTTCTGTTTCCTTTTGGGCTATCTGAGCAAACTTTGGCGCAGTCCAATTTTCTGCAATAGCTTCAACTTCAGTCCCATTCACTTTTATCCGTAGACGACTCAACTCAGCAAACTCAGCGAGCGTATAAAACTCAACGCCTTCAGGTTCAAAACTTGCTTGGGGTTGCATAAACCAATAAAATTCACTTTCAGGCTTGATAACTTCGGCATAAGCCTCTTGAGCAGGCTCTAAAAAATCAATTCCGACAGCTGAAAGGGTTTCAGTTACCTTAGTCACATGTCCGGTATAATACTCTTCAACTGACACTCCCTGTTTTTGCGCACAGTATTGTGACTTCCTTAGGTTATACCCTTTATCTTTTATACGGATCTCCAATAAAGATAGGTCAGGTTTCACATAATCTTTCTGAGCAACACCAACTGCACGCTCTTGAGTTGAGTCTAGCCAAGCTAAAACACTACCGATATTAAGCTGATAGTCCAGTTTAAAAAAATCTTCTATATCCAGCTCTCCATTCACCACGATACTACCGCTATATTTATCGAGCATATAAAATTCTTTGCCCGAGAATGCAAGATAATCATACCCCATGCCGTCTAACTGGGCGAAACCTATAGAATCTTGCTCCCCACAAAATGCAGAGCCTAATATTCCCCAACTCGTTAACTCCTTGCCTTTCGCGGCTTTTGCTTTTTCAATTAATGCCGAATTAAAAGGAATTAAAACATTCTGAAAAATAATGTGTCCATTTTCTGGAAGCTTATTCTCTTGTATATTCGATTTAAGCAGGGCAAGTTGATATAAGTTTCCGGCAAAAAATCGAACTTCACCTATTTCCATTTTTGCATCAAGCCCATGAACAAAAATACTAATACCGTTAACTTTAACCTCACCATTCAAGCCAATTTTTGCTGACTCATATTCAAAATCAGCGATAGGGCTCACAGCACGTCGTAAACTATCAATATCTTTTTCAAGTTTCCACTCAGCAATTAACTTAGTTGCCGCACCAAGGATAATGGTTAAAAGAAGAAATTTGATTAAAAACCTTAACATAGTGGCTTTTCCAGATGAGTCAAATAATGAGTTGAATTAAAACTTTACCTTTTGCTCAAGCATAGCTTAATCAAAGAAGAAATTTAGGAATTTGGTCAAATAATAAAGACATCCTACCTTTTTACAGCTATAAATACAAAAGAGGATAATGAACTTAAGGCATATGTCTATGGAACAAAAATCAAACCAAATTATACTCGGCGGTGGGTGCTTTTGGTGTATAGAAGCCGCATTTCAGAGATTAGAAG
Organism: Gammaproteobacteria bacterium; assembly: GCA_030432465.1. Classification (GTDB taxonomy): domain Bacteria; phylum Pseudomonadota; class Gammaproteobacteria; order Enterobacterales; family Kangiellaceae; genus Aliikangiella. Next base: position 20,006 of record JAUIHB010000016.1, on the reverse strand, counting down.
GCGTGCAAAGTGTCACTTCAGGCTACTCTGGAGGTACTATGGAATCACCAAATTATCACAGTGTTTGTTCAGGGGCTACTGGCCACGCTGAGGTTGTTTTAATAAAATGGGATGATACCGCCTTAACACTAAAAGAAATACTGGACTGCTTTTTTAGCGTACATGATGCAACCAGTTTGAATAAGCAAGGAAATGATATTGGTACTCAATACCGCTCTTTCATTGGTTATTATAACGAAACTCAACGCACAACCATTCAATCATTTTTTGAAGAAATGAGTAAACTCTACCCATCTCCTATAGTTACCGAGCTTCAATATCAGCCCATATTTTATCAAGCAGAAAGCGAGCATTTAAACTATTACAATCAGCATAAAGATCAACCCTACTGTCAAATAGTCATAAAACCTAAGCTACAAAAAATGAAATCTAAATAAATGTTTCTTTAGTTAATCTATGCAAAAACACAGTCAGCTATTTAAAAACCTGAAAGCTTTAGAAGATGCTTCGTTTCCTAAAGCTTGTGACCGCTGTGGCATGCACTTTAGTAATGAAGCAGACTATATCGAAAAAACGGTCCCTTATCAGAAATCTAGCGGCCTGACCGAATCTATCGACGGAGACGGCCAAACTTTTATAAAACTTATCAGGCAGTGTCATTGCGGTTCGCCTATTGTGGATCATTTTGACAATAGACGGGATATGTCGGCTCAAGGCGAGATCCGAAGACGTGCATTTAATAAAGTGATTGATAATCTTATCCAAAAAGGACTCACGCATGAAAAAGCCAGACAAGAACTCCTTAACTATATGCAAAATAAAAAAAGTCCTCTACTTGAACAGCTAGGTATATTTAAAGGCTAATCAGCATACTTTAAAAATAGAAGTGTTAAATAATAATACTCATTGATAACCCTGACTCACGCGGTTTCCCCTAGGAATAACCAACAAAAAAGACTAAAATACCGGAAATTTTCACACGGAGTTTTACTGTGGAGCTAAAAGGCCAGCATATCCTGTCTGTTAAAGACATTTCTCTCGAACTCATTAATGAACTTTTTCAAGTGGCTGAAGCAATGCGGCCTTATGCCAAACGGCAAAAAGTCTCTCGCGTACTTGAAGGAGCACTCTTAGGTAATATGTTCTTTGAGCCAAGCACCAGAACGCGAGTCAGTTTTGGCTGTGCTTTCAATTTACTCGGTGGTGAGGTCAGAGAAACCACAGGCCTGTCTAATTCCGCACTGGCTAAGGGAGAGTCACTTTACGATACAGCTCAAGTGCTTTCTGGCTACAGCGATATCATTGCAATGCGCCACCCTGCAGCGGGTTCTGTAGCAGAGTTTGCTCAAGGTAGTCGAGTGCCAGTGATTAATGGCGGTGATGGGCCTAATGAGCACCCGACTCAAGCATTATTAGATTTGTTTACGATCCAAAAAGAGCTAGAGCGACAGGGTAAAAGTATCAACCAACTTAGCTTAACCATGCTAGGTGATTTAAAGCATGGTCGTACTGTCCATTCACTTTGCCAACTTTTAAGTTTATATAGTAATTTAAAAATTCAACTCATATCCCCAGAAGCTTTGGCTATGCCTAGTGAATTTGTTGATATTTTAGTCAACGCAGGACATCAAGTTGAAGTTGGCACAAAGTTAGAACAAGGTTTGCCTCAAGCAAATATTATTTACCAAACTCGTATTCAGGAAGAACGTTTCAAATCACAAGAGGAAGCTAATCGATACCGTGGATATTTTCGATTAAACAAACAAATCTATTTTGAACACTGTCAACCTAACGCCGTTATTATGCACCCATTACCAAGGGACTCACGTAATGATGCGAATGAATTAGACAACGACCTAAATGCAGAACCCGGTCTGGCTATTTTTCGTCAAACGGACAATGGCGTTTTAGTAAGAATGGCATTGTTTGCTTGTATTCTTGGTGTTGAAAATCAATTAAAAAAGTATGAACGCGATGTAAACTGGTTTACCGGACTAAGAAATAAGCCACAGGTTTAAACATCTCATCGAGATGCACTCATTTTTTCAACCAATTAAAACACTTTAGCATATTTAATTGGTCTCAAATTTATACAGGTTTTAAACATATGCAAAAGTCAGAAGCTCTATTTGCCGAATCCAAAAAATACATCCCCGGCGCAGTTAATTCACCGGTACGCGCATTTAATGGTGTGGGAGGCTCACCAGTCTTTATTGCCAAAGCCGACGGAGCTTATTTTACCGATGTTGATGGTAAAAGTTACATTGATTATGTTGGTTCGTGGGGCCCCATGCTACATGGACATAATCACCCAGTCATTCGCGAAGCGGTGATCGAAGCCGCTGCAAATGGGTTAAGCTTTGGCGCACCGACAGAACTAGAACTTACTATGGCTCAAAAAATCTGCGAGCTTTTACCCTCAATAGAGCAAGTTAGAATGGTCAGTTCAGGCACAGAAGCGACAATGTCTGCGATTCGTCTTGCGCGCGGATTTACAGGAAAAGATAAAATCATCAAATTTGAGGGTTGTTATCACGGACATGCAGACTGTTTACTTGTTAAAGCAGGCTCTGGCGCACTCACACTCGGTGAACCAACATCGCCAGGCGTTCCTGCTGACTTTGCAAAACACACCCTCACCGCTGAATTCAATCATCTGGAAAGCGTTAAACAACTATTTGAAGCCAACCCAAATGAAATCGCGACAATCATAGTTGAGCCCATTGCTGGTAATATGAATTGTATTCCACCTGAAGAAGGATTTTTACAAGGACTGCGAGATTTATGTGATCAATATCAAGCAGTATTAATTTTCGATGAAGTGATGTGTGGCTTTAGAGTCGGCAAAGGCTTTGCACAACAACTTTATTCAGTTACACCGGATCTCACAACCTTGGGTAAAGTTGTTGGTGGCGGTATGCCCGTTGGTGCATTTGGCGGCAAAAAAAGCATTATGCAGCACCTTGCTCCAGCAGGCTCAGTTTATCAGGCAGGTACTCTATCAGGTAACCCGATAGCCATGACCGCCGGTTTAGCTTCTCTCAGATTACTCAAAAATAAAGATTTTTATACGCCCCTTTACGAGTATTGTGAAAAATTGGTTAACGGACTACAAGCACTCGCCGACAAACACAAAATTCCTTTTACGACTAATCACATTGGAAGTATGTTTGGATTATTTTTTACCGAAGAGAAAAAAATCACACGTTACTCACAAGTTGTGAACGCCAATCAGGTAAGGTTTAAACAGTTTTTTCATGCAATGCTAAATGAAGGGGTTTATTTAGCGCCTTCAGCTTTTGAAGCCGGTTTTATCAGCTCAGCACATGATCAAAAAACATTAGAAAAAACTTTAGCTGCTGCGGATAAAGCTTTTGCACAGCTGAGTTAAATTTTTTATTTAATAGACAAAAAGGCGAACTCCCAGAGTTCGCCTTTTCTTAATAAAAACGAGTGATAATAAATAACCCCCTTTGAATCACCGACAGTTTAAAACTTCTGATGTAATTCCAGCACATGCCCATCGTTTTGCATTTTAACCTGGCTTAAAAAAGACATGCCCAATAAAACTTCACTTGGCCCATCACCAGAAACGACCAGCGCTTCAACATTTTGTAGCTCAATTTCACCAACTTTTACTTTTTTTAATACACAAGTCCAACCTTCAACAACACCTGCAGCGGTATGAATCAAAGTTTTATCTCCATCTAAGCGATACTGAATATTCAATTTTTTAGCTACACTTTCATTCATGGCGACTTGCGATGCCCCTGTGTCGACTAACATTTGAGTAGACACACCATTAATAAAACCAAGAACACGAAACATACCTGCTTGGTTACGCAGAATTTTTGCCGTTTTCAGGGTTACTTTGGCGTTATCTTTTTTCGTATAGCGTCCGGGATAATCTCCAGTATAGTTATCAGCAAAACTGCCAATTTGGCGAAGAGTAAGTTCTTGTTTTTTTCCGTTAATTAAAAAGATGGCCGAACGAGGCGATGCACTGATTAATTTTATATTTGGACTTAGGCTAGCACCGTTTCGATAGAGTTTTTGCTTGCCCCGGTACTGAACCATGGCTGCATTTTTAAATAATGCAGTCACTTGTAGCTCTTCCTCTTCTTGAGAAGCAGCCATGAAGGATGGAAATAAAAAAACTAAAATTAAAACAAAGCGCGTAATTATAGCCATAAGCCATTAATTCCATGCAAACAACCCCATGCAAAAATGCCTGCCAAAATATCATCAAGCATAATTCCTAGACCACCAGCAACTTGACGATCAATAAAGCGTATGGGCCAAGGTTTTACAATATCGAACAGACGAAAAAGTATAAAACCGAGTATAATATTGGTTAAACTCAATGGAACGGCAATAAAAGTAATCATCATGCCTGCAAACTCATCCCATACAATACCTGGATGGTCGTGCACACCAAGCAGTTTAGCAGAGTGACCGCAAATAAAAATACCTATAAAACTGACAAGACAGCAAGCAATCGTATATTCAACTAAAGCAACATCTTTTAAAAGAAAAATAAAGGGCAATACTGCAAGAGAACCAACAGTTCCCGGTATTTTAGGGACAAGGCCGCTACCAAAACCAAATGCAAAAAAGTGCACAGGATTAGTTAAAACAGTTTTAGCCAGAATTTTTTCAAACTTATAACTCAACACTTTACCTACTAATATTTCATTTAGCCTACTCAAAAACTTCTGCAAGCTGTTGCAACTACTTGAGCAATCTAATACCACAATCCACTAAAAATGCTGGTATCCCAAGCTTTCTAACTCTAACTCTTGTTTATTATGCAAAACTCGCACACCGGGCTTGCCGGTTAAACGACCAATAGGAATACACGCAGTACCCACAGTTTCCAATGCATGAAAAGTAGATTCAAAATCGTCTTCATCTATAGTAAAGCATAGCTCATAATCATCACCACCAGTCAAAACAGATTGTTGTAGCATTTTTTCATTAGTTACTTGCCTGGCTGCTGGCGAAAGAGGAACTTTCTCCCAGCGAATCAATGCCCCGACACCACTTTGTTGGCTAATATGGTTTACATCAGCCAATAATCCATCGGATATATCAATAACCGCACTAGCTTTACCACGTAAAGCGATCCCAGCAGCAATTCGAGGGTTAGGGGTAAAGTATTTCCGCAATAAACTCTCTGCGTGCAGAGTTTCTAGTTCTAACTCCTTTTGCGCAACTTTTAGCCCAAGCGCGGCATCACCGATATCCCCTGTCACACAAATTAAATCACCCGCTTTAGCTCCACTTCGTCGATGGAAAACATTTTCTGGTACAAAACCATGGGCTTGTATTGTAATCGACATTGGACCTTTACAGGTGTCGCCACCAACAATTTGTACGCCAAAAAACTCGACAATATTTTTCAAACCAATATGAAAATCTTGCAGCCATTTTTCATTAAATTCTGGCATACTGAGTGATAAAGTAAGCCAGGCTGGCTCGGCTCCTGCAGCAGATAGATCGCTTAAATTAACCGCCACCGCTTTATGCGCAATATCCCTAGCGGGACTATCGGCAAGAAAGTGAACTCCGCCAATAAGTGTATCCATAGATACGGCTAAACGCTGACCCCGTGGTACCCGTAATAATGCACAATCATCACCAATGCCAGTAATTACATCCTTACGATTACCGCTATCAAATGCTAGATAACGCTGAATAATTTCAAACTCTTTCATTGAATTCCCTACGAAAGGTGTGTTCGTCACTTTCTAATGAGCAATAATAAAAATAATATTTTACGTTTAAAAAGTGACGTTTTATCTATTGAATTGATCAGCAATAATCACTGTCTGATCGCTAACTATTTCGCTAATGGATTAGTTTTTAATAGGTCTGGTATTAATTTCTAAAGGACGCAACTGTTTTGCCAGCTTGTCCAAAATACCGTTAACGAACTTATGACCTTCTGCAGCGCCAAAAGTTTTACTCAACTCAAGTGCTTCATTGATAACCACTCGATAAGGAATATCCATACGCGCTTTCAGTTCGTAACAAGCGAGCCTTAGTACGGCAAGTTCAACTGGGTTAACTTCTTTAAAATCCCTTTGAACAAAAGGCATTAATAATGCGTCAAGCTCTTTTACCGAAGTGAGTGTGTTGATTAAAATTTCACGAAAATAAGTGACATCAACTTTGGCTTGATTAATTGTTTCCAAAAATTGCAATTCAATTTCATTAATGGCATTTCCACTCATGTGCCATTGATAAATACCTTGAACGGCATATCTGCGTGCTTTTTTACGGGTAGAAGGTTTCTGGAGCATTGACTACTTATCCAACTGATTAAATAAATTGACCATTTCCAGAGCACCTAAAGCGGCTTCAGCTCCTTTATTACCCGCTTTAGTGCCAGCTCTTTCAATGGCTTGCTCGATACTATCTACAGTTAAAACGCCAAAAGCTACAGGTATATCAGCATTTAAAGATACTTGAGAAAGTCCTTTCACACATTCACCAGCAACATACTCAAAATGTGGTGTGCCACCTCGGATAACAGCTCCTAACGCAACAATTGCATCATATTTTTTCTGATTAGCAATTCTCTGTGCAGCAATCGGCATTTCAAAAGCTCCTGGCACACGAATAATTTCGATATCTTTTTCTTTAATACCGTGTCGTTTCAACGCATCAACAGCACCATCAACCAAACTCTCGACCACAAAGCTATTGAAACGAGCAACTAACAAGGCAAATTTACCCCCTTCACCAATCATGTTCCCTTCAATTGTTTTCATACTTTTCTCTCTTTAATAAAATTGCTAGTCACTAGCATAGTTTAGATTTTTCAATTTGGGTGGTAATTCACCAACCTGATATTTTCGTTTACTTCAATATATTTGCCTATGTAAGCATTTTAATTGTTCAACGCTTATTAGTGATCTTCAATATATTCCACAACTTCTAATTGAAATCCAGAAAGTGCAATAAATTTTTTCACTGGACTCAGTAATCGCATTTTGTGTACACCTAATTCCATGAGAATTTGCGAACCAATTCCAACGGTACGAGAAGCTCGGCTCGCTTGCGCTTGTTGTTTAGTCGAATTTGTCTTGGCGCCAGCTAAAACTGCAATTCTGTCGAGTATACTTTCAGGCGTTGATTGATAACCTAGCAGTAGTACGACCCCATTCCCCTCCTGTGCAACTTTCTCTATCGCACGATGCATTGTCCAACTACCTTGGCTTTTCTTATCTTTTGCCAACAGATCTGTCGCGATATCTGCAATATGTACTCGTACTAGAGTATTTTGCTCTGGAAAAATTTCGCCTTTTACTAAGGCAATATGCGTTTGCTCATCGATTTGATCTTTATAAGCGTGCAATTTAAATAATCCATATTCGGTTTCCCAATCAGTACATAATACTTCTTCGATACTATGCTCTGTTTGCATACGGTATTGAATTAAGTCGGCAATAGTACCAATTTTTAAATCATGCTCTTTAGCAACTTTCTCTAGATCAGAACGCCGCGCCATAGTGCCATCTTCATTTAGAATTTCGACAATCGTGGCACTTGGCTCCAACCCTGCTAAGCGCGCCAAATCACATCCAGCCTCTGTGTGACCGGCACGATGTAATACACCACCGGGCTTTGCCATAATCGGAAAAATATGTCCCGGCTGAACAATATCAGAAGGTTGCGCATTCGCTGCAACCGCGGCTTGAATAGTTTTAGCGCGATCAGCTGCTGAAATACCTGTCGTCACCCCTTCGGCCGCTTCAATCGATACCGTAAAATTGGTCTCAAAAGATGCGGAGTTCCGACCAACCATAAGCGGCAACCTTAACTGCTCACAACGATCTTGCGTCAAAGTTAAGCAAATTAGCCCTCGACCATAACGAGCCATAAAATTGATATCTTCAGGCCGAACTAACGATGATGCCATCACGAGATCTCCTTCATTTTCTCGATCTTCATCATCCATCAAGATCACCATTTTACCGGCGGCAATATCTTCGATTAGTTCTTTTGCAGTGTTTAATTGCATAATATTTAAAATCCAATGCGTTATGACAATAGTCTGTGTTGTGATTATTTAATAAAACCGCTTTTCATCAACAGTTCATAATCGACCGATTTGGCATTTGTTGCGACATTTTGCCCCATCAACAAACGCTCTAAATATCTGGCTAATAAGTCAACTTCTAGGTTAACCACTGAACCTACTTGATAACTTTGTGCTGTTGTTTCTTTAATAGTGTGTGGAACAAGGTTCAGCATAAAATTATCGCCATCGAGTTCATTAACCGTTAGAGAAACCCCGTCTACCGTAATAGAACCTTTTTTAGCAATATAATGTGCAAGTTCCACCGGTGGTTTTACAATATATTGAGTACTTCGAGCTTTTTGAGAGATCGCAATAATCTCACCCAGCCCATCAACATGCCCACTCACCAAATGCCCACCAAGACGAGTGGTTGGCGTTAACGCTTTTTCTAAATTAACCACCGCGCCACTTTGAATGCTATTCAGCGTAGTCAAATCTAAGGTTTCCTTAGAAACATCTGCGACATACATCGTTGAGTCAAAGTCTATGGCGGTTAAACATACGCCATTGCAAGCAATACTATCTCCAAGTTTTACATCACTCATATCGAGCTTTCCAACTTGAATTGTCAGTCTTTTATCGCCTGACTTTTCTTCAACTTTAGCAATCTGACCAACAGCTTCAATAATTCCAGTAAACATATTGCTCTCTTTTTTCGCTAACTACGCTAATTAAATTTATTATCGAATCGATAAGTTAAACGAATATCACTACCTACCTGACGAACATCACTCAGTTCTAGTTGCGGCGTTTGTGACATTTTCTCAATATTCAGAGCAAATAGGCCTTGTGCCAGATTCCCCATTAATTTGGGCGCCATAAAAATAATAAGCTCATCAATCAATCCTTCAGCTAAAAACTGTCCAGCCAGAACATGACCTGACTCTAGTAACACATTGTTCATACCTTGTTTAGCAAGATAACTTAAGACTTCTTTAGGCTGAGTATTTTCAGCAATATGCTCAACATGTGCAGGTAATTCAACATTTGAAATGTTTTTTTCTGACACCCAAAAAATCTTAGTATCAGAGTTAAAAAAACGAGTTTGAAAATTAGCCGATGCCTGACGATCAAAAACGACTCGGGAAGGCTGTTTGAAACCCAGATTTTGTGCCTGTTGAAACCAATCGTTCAGCTCCGGCTGACAATCAGCTTCACGCACCGTCATACTTGGGTTATCAGCTTTCAATGTTCCAATACCGGTAATTATCGCATCTTGTCGCGCTCTTAATTGTTGCACCTGTGCTCTGGCGGCAGAGCCTGTAATCCACTGACTTTCACCAGATGATAATGCAGTGCGTCCATCCAGACTCATGGCTAATTTACAGGTAACCCAAGGCCGCCCTTGAGTAAAACGCTGATAAAATCCTCGATTAAGCTCCTTTGCTTGCGCTTCCATCAAGCCAAACTCAACTTCTATACCTGCCGCTTGGAGCATTTGGAAGCCTTTGCCTGAAACCAGTGGGTTAGGATCTAACATAGCAGCAATTACTCTGCTCACACCTGAGTCAATTAATGCCTGTGCACAAGGTCCAGTTTTTCCTTGATGAGAACATGGCTCTAATGTGACATAGCAAGTAGCCCCTGTCGCCGCCTTCTTTGCCATTGTTAATGCATGGACTTCGGCATGCGCTGTACCACATTTTTGATGAAAGCCTTCACCAACAATTTGCTTATCTTTCACAATCAGACAGCCAACCATCGGATTAGGACGGGCCGTATATTGCCCTTTTTGCGCCAACTGTAAAGCTTTTGACATCATTTGATAATCAAATGCCTGCCAATTAACATTTAAGTTTTTAATTGACGCAGTTATTTGTGGTTGCTTCTCAATCTGCATACCAGCTGAGCCTATGTTTTCTCTTGTGACAAAAGTTCATCCTGCGACAAGCGCTCAATTTCATCTCTAAAGTCGCTAACATCTTGAAAACGTCGATAAACAGATGCAAAACGCACAAAAGCCACTTGATCAAGCTCTTTGAGCGCATTCATAACAAGTTCACCGATAACTTGCGCAGAAACCTCTCTTTCGCCTAATGCTCGCAATTGTGATTGGATGCTAATAATGGATTTTTCGACATTTTCAACTGACACAGGACGTTTCTCTACAGCCCTTAAAATACCAGCTTTAAGCTTACTATCATCAAAAGGCTGGCGTGTACCATCACCTTTGATGACTCTTGGCATCACCAGTTCCGCCCCTTCAAATGTGGTAAATCGCTCACCACATTCTATACATTCTCTGCGACGACGCACTTGATCGCCCTCAGTAACGAGACGAGAGTCGATCACTTTAGTATCTTGAAAAGAGCAAAATGGGCAACGCATGGTGGCTCCAAAAAATAAGGTATTAATATCAATTTGTTTAAGGGTTCTGTTTTTATAAACTTGTAGCAAGCAATATAGATAAAACTGGACCATATAAAACAAAACCACGCTAACCGAAATTAGCGTGGTTTCTGCATTATAACATTAACTGCTGGGTATTGAATATTGCCACTTAGCGTTATTTTTTAGCTAACGGGCTTCAATAGCAGTCAATTTAACATTAAAACTATCAGTTAAGACCTATTTACTCGCATATACAGGATATTGTGCGGTTAACGCTAGGACTTTTTCTTTAATTGAAGCAATAGTATCTTTATTGTTAATATCATCTAGAATGTCGCAAATCCAACCCGCGAGCTCAGTTGCCTGTGCTTCTTTCATACCTCGCGTAGAAATAGCAGGTGTTCCCATGCGTAAACCGCTGGTGACAAAAGGTGAGCGAGGCTCATTCGGTACAGTGTTTTTGTTAACCGTAATAAAGGCTTCACCTAAAGCCGCTTCTGCTTCTTTTCCTGTAATATCTTTATCTATCAAATCAATTAAGAATAAGTGATTATCGGTTCCACCAGAAACAATTTTATAGCCTCGATCCTGTAAAACACTGACCATTGCTTTGGCGTTCACTAATACTTGTTTTTGAATAGCTTTAAACTCATCAGTTAATGCTTCCTTAAATGCAACCGCTTTACCTGCGATAACATGCATTAAAGGACCACCTTGATTTCCAGGAAAGACCGATGAATTGAATTTTTTCTCAAGCTCTTCATTCGCTTTAGCTAAAATAATGCCTCCACGAGGTCCAGCCAAAGTTTTATGCGTGGTTGAAGTAACAACATCTGCATGAGGAACAGGGTTAGGGTATAAGCCAGCAGCCACTAAGCCCGCAACATGCGCCATATCGACCATAAAATAAGCACCAATTTTATCAGCAATAGCTCTAAACTTTGCCCAATCGACCCTGCGAGAATAAGCGGAGAATCCAGCCAAAATCATTTTAGGTTTATGCTCCATTGCCAGAGCTTCAACCTGAGCGTAATCTATATAGCCTTTATCATCTAAACCATATTGAATTGACTTATAAATTTTGCCCGAAAAATTCACCGGAGATCCGTGCGTTAAATGCCCACCTTCACTCAAACTCATTCCTAAAACAGTATCACCGGGCTTAAGTAAAGCCATATAAACTGCAGCATTTGCTTGCGAGCCAGAATGTGGCTGAACATTAGCGTAGTCAGCACCAAAAAGCTCTTTAACTCGTGCTACCGCCAAATCCTCAGCTACGTCAACATATTCACATCCACCGTAATAGCGTTTGTGCGAATAACCTTCTGCATACTTATTTGTTAAAACAGATCCCTGTGCTTCCATAACTCTAGCGCTGGTATAATTTTCTGATGCAATCAACTCAATGTGCTGTTCTTGACGCTTTCTTTCAGCTTCAATTGATTCCCATAGCTGTGGGTCATATTCTGCGATAGTTTTCTTGTTATCTAACATTCACTCGTTTCCTAAGTCAAAATTCAAAGTAATTGGATAAAATATTGTTTTGAATAACGTTTAAAATTTATGCGTATTGTATAGCAATATCAACTTTATGTCGCCGGTTTGGAGGACTTATAACATACCAATCTAGGAATTTATTTAGGAAATGTATAAATGAGTAAACATGACGGAAGCATTTAACTACCTAGCTTTCCGCCAAAGGGAATAGCTCAAATAGATAGGACTGACCTATCTCAAACTTACTTTCAATTAAGCTTTAAATCGCGAAACAACACTCTTCAAATTGGTCGACTGTTCGGACAGTAATCCTGCCTGATCTGAAATTTGTTTAATCGAATCGGTATTCACTTTCGCTTCGTTATAAATAAGTTCAATTTTTTCGGAAATATCTGATGCCACATGCACCTGTTGTGAAGTAGCCTCAGCAATTTCTTCAGCCTGCAAACGTATATTAGCTACCGAATCAGTAATTCCCGACAACTCAGTCGTCACCTGCTCCGTTTGGGTAACCCCCTCTTGTGCCAATGCACGACTATTGTTCATTACATCTTCAGCGCGCAAAGCACTTTTTTGCAAGCTACCAATTATATTTTGAATATTTTCGGTTGAATCTTGAGTGCGGCTGGCCAGAGTTCTCACTTCGTCCGCCACCACAGCGAAACCGCGACCTTGATCACCAGCACGAGCAGCTTCTATTGCAGCATTCAAAGCTAATAAATTAGTCTGTTCGGCAATACTTTTAATGACTTCCAAAACTTCACTGATCCCATCTGAGTCAGCACGCAGTTTTCCTACTACCTCGCTGGCTTGAGAAACCCCAGCCGATAATTCAGCAATCTTCTCTGTAGCTCCTTTCACGACAGTTTGTCCGCTTTGGACTTTCTCATCCGCATTATCAGCGGAACTGGAAGTTTCCTCCGCCCCTTTAGAAATTCCTTCAACGGTTTGTACCATTTCAGTGACCGCCGTTGCAACCATTTCCACCTGTTGTAATTGTTCCAATACTCTTGATTGAGTTTCCGTTGATTTATGACTCATATCAACAGCTACTCTGTTCACTGTTTCAGTTGTCTCTATGGCTTTTTTCACCAACTCCTGAATTTGACAAACAAAGTTATTAAATTCCTTTGCCAATTCACCTATTTCATCTTCTCGTTTTATACTGATGCGTTGAGTCAAATCTCCATCGCCGTTGGCTATTTCATGCATCGCATTGACTAGTCCTTTTAGTGGCTTGAGTAAAGTCGATGTTTCAAAGTAAATAATCAATGCCAGAATCAGGCTAGTACCAAGCACACTCAGCCAAGTCATCCATGCCACTTGATTAATCGGTTCTTCAATAACCGACTCAGGCAACATAAAGCCCAAATGCCATTTAAACAAAGGTTTTTCGGCACTGACATCAGTAAAAAAAACTCTTTGCTTTTTACCATTCCAGTTAACATCAATCGCTCCTTTAGAACGACTTAACATTTGCCGCTCAAGCTCATTGAACCCTTCAGACTTTTGGAGTTGATCAATTTGATTAAGTTGTGTTCCTTCTCCTAACTGCTCCACAGAAACATTCGGGAAAAAAACCATTTTTCCATCATCACTCAGTAAAAAAGCTTCACCTTGCCCTTCATACTTAATGTTATTTAGAACATCACTACCGATCGTTGAAACTAAAACATCGATTCCACCTATTCCAATAAGCTTTCCTGCTTCATCACGAATAATATGTTGTACCGCAGAAATTATTGCTCCATCAAAAATATCAACAACCGCATTCCCCACATAGCTTTTGTTTACCGCTAGAGCCTCCCCCCACCAAGGTCTTTTAGTCGTATAATACTCTTTATCTTCTCTTCTTCCTGTTTCTAAAAAATATTCTGCAGTATTCGCGGCTCCAAAATAAACACTTTTAATGGATGGGTTACTTTGCTGTATTCTTTTAAAATGCTCAATAATTTGTTCGTACTCTCTATCTCCCGACAAGTCACCTTGGCGATCATTATAATTTTTAAACCAATTTTTTAACTGAGGGCTGGAAAACAAAGTTTGGTTAACTTGTTCTTTTTCGCTAAAAAATTTCACTATTTTTAAACTTTCAGCATTCAGTAGGCTATCAATAGATGACTCGATTTGAGTACGAGTTTGATTACTTACAAAATCAACCGCAAAAAAAGCGAAAATTACCAATAAAAACAATGCTGAACCTGTAGATGCAGCGACCAGACGGCGGGTAATAGAACTCTTTCTAAACACAGCAACCTCGAATGAAAATTAAGCATTTTTTGTTTTTTTATAGAATATAAGAATAGTTAAAGATCCCGATTAATTCGAATAGAATCTAACAATTTTTAAGTGATACCCTCACCAAAAGCAATTATTGATTCATTATTTCGTATAATTTTTTGGTTATTGTTGTAACTCTTAAGTTCAGTCTTACTTCACCTAAGCTAAATAATCGTTTGAAAATTAAAGAAAAATGTTCACTATTCAGCATAAGTAGTATCAATGAACTAAACTCAACTCGGAGACATTTATTCTTACAAACAATGTTCAAATCCAGACTAAAATACTTCAATATGTCAATATTAAATATGCCAATCAAAGGAAATTCGAAAATTCGAATCCTGACACGACTACTCTTAACTCGGACATTCTTATGGCTGTTACTGGTCAGTTTGCTTGGCTTTTTTAATAATAAAATGGCAAAAGCCCGTACTTCACAGATAAATATCGCTTATTTTTCTGTCGATCCACTGGCAATAGATCCATTATCACGCGCATTTGATCCCGATTCTTATGCTGTGATTTCTCAAATATTTGATCCTCTAGTTTATTTAGATTTAGAAGGTAATTTACAGCCTGCGCTAGCCACTCATTGGGAGCAACTTTCAGAAACTCGCTGGAAGTTTACCCTCAGACGTAATATTCAATTCCATAATGGCGAACCATTCAATGCCAAATCGGTCAAATTTACTTTCGACTATATACTCAATCCGAGCAACAACACTGGTAACCGCTGGATATTAAACAGTTTGAAAAGTACGCAGTTAGTCAAAAATGAACCTTATCAAATTATCTTAGAAACCCATGCTCCGGACGGGATGTTTCTTAATCGCCTGCATTTATTTGGCTCAATATGTCCGCCTGATTATATAAAAAAGAAAGGCTTTAAATACTTTCAACAGCACCCCGTAGGAACAGGTCCCTTTAAGTTCCACCACTGGAATAAACAAACTTCTATTCAATTAATCAAAAACTCTCGTTACTGGAAGCGACAGCAACCTCATCTCGATAAAGTTAACTTTGTCATTCACCCAAAAGAACAATGGGTTGAGCTATTCTTGAATAATCAAGTCGACTTTATTCCCAACTTAAGTGGTAACAAAACACGTGAGCTCATGCGCAAAGCCAACGATCAAGTTAAAATTATTAAACGTCCTGTTCTTGCAAGCTATTGGGTACTGCTTAAAAATGAAGGCCTATTGAATAACGTTAACTTTCGTAAAGCGCTTAACTATGCCATAAATAAAGTAGATATCGTACATTTCTCCGACTTTGGCAATTCACTTCCTTTATCTTCATTAGGCAAAAAAGGAGAATTCGGCGCCAATGAAAATTTACCGCCGTATAGTTTCAATCGTGAAAAAGCAAAAGAACTTTTGGCACAAGAAAATATTACCCCCCCCATAAAGTTAACCGCTTTAGTTGCAGATATTGCAGAAACTACCGCTTACATCATCAAAAATAACCTTGAAAAAATTGGGGTAGAGCTTGATTTAGAAATCGTCAGTCGAACAGAATGGAGCAACCGTATTGTTGTTCATAAAATGAAAACCGGAAAACGAGCCGATTATGATTTAGCTATCAATCTGGTTGATAATCCTACCTATCATCTTGCTTTTCATGCTGGAATATTTTTAGATTCTAATAGTCCCTGGTCACTCTTATCTATGCCAGAGTTTGACTCTCGCCTAAAAGAAGCACTTCAAATTACCGATAAAGAACAACACAAACTCGCATTGCAAGCATTAGATACTTTTATTCATGAGAAAGCGCTAATGCTATTTACAACACAAAAAATCATTACCGTCGCAATCAGGCGCAACTTTAATATTCAAGAGTTTAGTCGAAGCGGTCACTTGAATTACGAAGTGCTAGCAAAAGCTAAGGTTGTTGAAGAATAATGTTCAGGAAACCAGCAAGAATAATAGGGAAACTACGCTTTAAATTTTTATTGCGTAGTATTTTGGTTTTAGTGATAGGTGTTCTAGGATTTGAAACCATTACTCTTTATCAAATGGGTACAATGGTTCGTTCACTTACCTTGCAAAATGTTCATAGTACAGTAACTAATGCTACCACCAAAATTGATGAAGAATTGCGTCAGTTAAGCAATAACTTATCCACTATTCAAATATTACCTGTATTAGAAGATTATTATTTATATACCGATTATGGTTTATCTAATGAAGCAAATGAATATAAACAATCTCTTATTTCGTTTTTTAACCAACAGTATCAAAAAAACCCAGAATATCTATTGATAAAAGTCTGCAACGCCCAAAAAAAGCTGCTTTTCAGTCACCAGAGAAACACAGGTTCAGCCTCTTTTACAGAAAAGCTTCCCAACAATCAAGCAACCTGCCTAACTCAACAAAAAGAGCAATTAATTAAAATCACTGACAATAATCAGGAGAAAGCTGTGCTTGTACGTTCACAGGATGTGTTCAGAAAAAATCAATTTTTAGGTACAGTTTTACTATATTTTGACTTAACTCCCAGTTTTGAAATATTAGCTAAGGAAAGAATCAATCAATCTGGATTTCTGGCAGTTTTAGATGCTGATGCAAAACTACTCTCCCATGTTGATAAAGAACAGTATCAAATATTAATGGCTGCAATATCACAAAAAAATAAAAATTTAGATTCGCAGCTATCTTCTATTGAACTAGATTCTGAACGAAACTATTTATTCTATCACTCCTCTCAGAAGCAGATTGACTGGTCTATCGTTGCCATTATTGATGAAGATGAAATTTTTCAACCTCTATACAATCAAATAAAGCTCGCTTTTGTTGTATTGCTTACACTCATTATTTTTGAAATATTATTCCTTAATTTTTTCACAAAAAAATTAATCACGCAGAGAATCAGACACTTACTAGATATGACTCGGGAAATTTTAAATGGTAATTATCAATACCACTTAAATGAAGAAGGTAACGATGAAATATCCTTGCTCAGTAAAAGTTTTAACCAAATGAGTCGTTCTTTACAAAACCAGCTATTAACATTAACTCTTGAAAGAAGCGAGCTTGCAAAAAGCCAACAACAGCTCAAAGATATTATCGACAATACTAGCGCAATAGTTATTATTAAAAACCTTGATGGGTACTACACGCTTGTAAACAAAGCTTTTGAGAAATACACTCAGCTAGATTCAAAAAATGTCATAGGCAAAAATGATCAAGAAATATTTCCAGAAGAATTAGCAAAGAACTTTAGAAGTCATGACTTAGAGGTTATTAAAAAAGGACAAGCGATTAACTTTGAAGAATTAGCTTCAAATAATCAAGGCAAAGCAAAAACGCTATTAGTCATAAAGTTTCCACTATATGATACGAATCAAGAAATGTACGCAACCTGTAGTATCGCTACAGACATAAGCCAAAGAATAGAAGAAGAGCAGGCACTTCAAAAAATCAATGAAAAACTCACCTTAAGTAATACCGTATTAGAAAACATCGAAGAGGGTGTTGTCGTTACTAATGGTGACTTTATTATTGTGGATGTCAACCCAGCTCTAAGTAAACTTTTTGGTTATACCCGTAAAGAAATGCTAGGCAATAAACCTTCAATGTTTCGTTCAACTCAACACGATGAAGAGTTTTTTAATGAGTTATATACACGCCTAAAAACGCATGGTAGTTGGCATGGTGAGATCTGGGAAAAAACTAAAAGAGGGAAAGAAATCCCGCAACTACTAACTATCACATCGATCAGGGATAACTCAAATACAATCACTCACTATGCAGGAATATATTCAGACATCAGCGACTTAAAACAAACGGAAGCAAAACTACAAAAGCTAGCACACTATGATGCATTAACAGGATTAGCCAACCGAGTATTAATTGAAGAGAGAACATCACAAGCTATTTTATCGGCTAAACGAGGTAATTATAAAGTAACTATGTTATTTATTGACTTAGATAACTTTAAATATATAAATGATACTTTAGGTCACGATGTGGGAGACAAACTGCTCCGCAAAGTCGCAGAAAGATTTAATGCCTTATTGAGAGACACCGATACTTTAGCGCGCCAAGGCGGAGATGAATTTGTTGTTCTCCTTTCTAAAACAATGCAGTCAGAAGATGCGAGCATTATTGCCACCAAAATTAAGGCAGCTGGCAGCGCTCCTTTTCAAGTCGACGAACATGAACTATATATATCCACCAGTATTGGTATTTCGGTCTTTCCTGATGATGCAGCAAATACCAGCGAACTGTTAAAATGTGCCGATATGGCAATGTACGCAGCAAAAGAGTCAGGAAAAAATAATTTTCAATTTTATTCCTCTGCACTCAACCATGCAGCCGTTGATCGGTTAAAAATTGAAAAAGCACTGCGTAAAGCAATTACCGATAATCAATTTCAAGTCTACTATCAACCACAAATTAATACGACAACAGATAAAATAGAGAAGGTTGAAGCCCTCATTCGTTGGAAACAACCTGATGGTCAATATATAGCACCAGACTTATTTATTCCCATAGCCGAAGAAAGCGGTTTGATTATAGCTCTAGGCGAATGGGTTGTTGATAAAGCAGCCAAAGATATCAGCGATCTCAACAAGAAATTGAAAATCCCCGTTGGTCTCTCTATGAACCTATCAGCACGACAATTTCGGCATCATGGATTAGCTATTCGTTTAAGAGACTTAGTTGAGCAACATAATTTATCAATCAATATGATTGAATTTGAAATCACAGAAGGATTACTAGTTGAGGACTTTCAACTAGCAGAGCATATTTTAATTGAATTTAAAGAAATTGGCTTCTCGGTTGCACTAGATGACTTTGGTAAAGGTTATTCATCTTTAAGTTATCTCAAACATTTTCCGATTGACACTCTTAAACTCGATAAAATCTTCATGCATGAGCTGGAGGTCGATAGAAGAAATCAAGCTATTGTTTCGGCATCAGCTAACTTGGGTTTTGCACTGGATATGAAAATAGTCTGTGAAGGAATAGAAACAAAAGCACAATACGATCTTGTTAAAAGTATTGGAGAAGTCAGTGTACAAGGTTATTATTGCTCAAAAGCTCTTCCTCTTGAAGAACTTACTCAATATATTCTCAGCCATTCCTGCGAATAAACGTGCAACTTTTTACTTAACCAACAAACGCCGGAACCCAACTTTAGATTCCGACATTCACCCAAGTACAATAATTCAAAAACTATTTAACTCGCTTAATTTGCTGGAAAAACCATATGATTAATAATGAGAACCCAATCGCGCCAGCGATCATTGCTAAGATATCACTACCAGCCCAACCCGTACCGATCCCATCCGGTTTTTTGCTTTGAATAAAGGCTACTGCTGCGATCCCTACTCCCAGCAAACCTTCACCACCAACGAAACCGCTCCCGAGTAGCACACCTCGCTCACGTCGTTCTTCCAATTGCTCTTTTTTCTTAGTTCTCTTTTCAAAATAGTGACGAATTAAGCCACCAATAAAAATTGGTGTCATCGTTGCGACAGGCAAATAAACGCCGACCGCAAAAGGTAATGAAGGTATTTTGAATAACTCACAAAGGATAGCTATCCCAGCTCCTATTGCCACTAAAGTCCACGGTAGATTTTGATCTAAAACTCCATCAATCACCAGTTTCATTAAAGTCGCTTGTGGTGCAGGTAGTTCTTTCGAACCAAAGCCAAAAGTTTCCGCCAATAACAATACTGCTAAACAAACAAATGTTGCTGATGTTAAAACCCCTATCAGTTCGGCCATTTGTTGTTTCTTTGGTGTCGCACCAAGTAAATAACCACTTTTTAAATCTTGAGACGTGTCCCCAGATATTGATG
>JAUIHB010000334.1 GCA_030432465.1 Gammaproteobacteria bacterium | reverse complement strand
GATAAGATTAACATAACTTTCATTGAGCAACTCGCCACCCTCAGGAAGCCAGAATAATGCCCAATCAACCGCTTCAGTATCACCACTGAATGATCCGCAAAATGGTTCTTCAGGAAGCTTTTCAACATCTAAGGCTGTGATTTTTAAGTAATCTTTTAAACCATCTTCATACATCCATTCAGATTTTTCATCATTGGTATTATCAATTAAAGTGACACTTAACCCCGGGCAAAGTACGGCTTTAGCTCTTAACAGGTGTTTTAATTTAGCAATGGAGTATTTTGGCGTATCAAAATATTGAGGATCAGGCCAAAAAATGACTGAAGTACCAGTATTTCTTTTACCAACTTCGCCGACTTCAGTTAAACCACTTGAGACATCCCCATTAGCAAAAGCAATAGCATATTTTTTTCCATCACGTTTAACATGCACCTCAACTCTGCTTGAGAGCGCATTAACAACGGAAATACCAACACCATGTAAACCACCTGAAAACTGATAGTTCTTATTCGAAAATTTACCACCGGCATGTAACTTGGTTAAAATCAGCTCAACACCACTTATCCCTTCTTCCGGATGAATATCAACAGGCATACCTCGCCCATCATCTTGCACTTCTAACGCACCGTCAGTATGCACAATTACGGTTAAGTTTTTGCAATGACCAGCAAGAGCTTCATCAACGCTATTATCAATAACCTCTTGAGCTAAATGGTTCGGGCGCGTAGTGTCGGTATACATACCCGGCCGTTTTTTTACCGGGTCTAAACCACTGAGAACTTCTATCGATTCGGAATTATAAGAACTGGACATTGAATTCCTTAAAAATATCTGATGACTAAATTGAGGTCTGACTATCAGTGCAGTACCTCAACCAAAAATTTATCTTAATTCGAATATGTATGATCATCGTATCATCGCGTCAATTAAATACAAACGCAAGTGCAATCACGCTTAAAACACAACTCAAAACACTCTAAAAAAATTTATCCTATTATTTTGGTGACAAATTATTCAAAGTAAATAAAAACGGCCAGTAAACTGACCGTTTTTTAAACAATGTAGGTATTCTCTACTGAAAAATACCTAATAACCTTTAATCGTATAATCCACCGTAAATTCCATGTGGTCAATGCGATGAACAACTGATTCAATTCGTCCATCAGAATACAAATTTAAATAACGATAGCCAGGCGCTTCGGTACCAGCACTAAAGTCCTCAGAACCAGGTTCAAACTGAACACAGCTAGAAGGTGTAGCAATCCATTCAACACCTTTTTCTCTATATTGGAAATCCTGATGGATATGTCCCCACAAAACACCTTTCACACGCTCATAACCACTGATCAGTGTTTTTAATTCTTTGGAGTTTTGCAAACCGATCTGGTCAAGCCATTCGCTATTAATTACCACTGGCTGGTGGTGTAGACAAACCAAAGCATAACGCTCAGGATATCTTTTTAGTGCATTTTCCAAGTAAGATAATTGAGCATCACTCAAATGCCCGTGCACTTTTCCTTTGACAGAAGAATCCAATAATATAACCTGCCATTGTCCAATCAATAATTGCTTAGCTGACAAAACACTGCCTCGGCTTAAATGCTTCTCCATAACTTCTGGACTATCATGATTACCGGGAGTCCAAAAAGTCGGAATTTCCAAGGTTTGGAAGTAATCCGCTAAATATTCATAGGCTTCGGGGGATGCATCTTGAGATAAATCACCGGTTGCCAGTATCGCATCGGGACGCCACTCTTCTCGCATTAACCGGTCACAAACAGCTTCAAAACTATCTCTGGTATTCAATCCCAACAGACGTCCGTCAGGTTCTGCAAAAATATGACTATCCGTAATTTGTCCTAAACGCACCACATCAACGCGAGCAGGTTGTATTTCATAGGGTAACATCTCAACTTTATCAACCATAATAGTGAACTATCCCCATGAACTCGCAGCTTGATTCTGCGTCGCTTTTAAACACGCGCGTAAGCATTCACCAATAAAGCGATTAACCTGCTGTTTTTCGTCCACCATATTTTTATTCGAATTGTCTTCTGGATAAATTGCTTGCATTGCTGAAGGCCCTGTTCCTTCCATCACTTCCATCATTTGAGCATCATGATAAAACCGAATGATCAGCTTATTGGCATGAGTAATCTCAATTTTTGGTGTTTTTATCATTAAGTTTAAAGTTGTTGTATAACGAGCAGCTTGTGTCACTTCAAACATCAATTTGACAGAATCTGAAGAAAGACTCCAAGTACGATTTTGGTACGTTTCTGGGCTAAGCTCGCTCTCATTTGTTTTTTCATTGGTAGTATGATTTGTTTTCAGGCAAAACACCGTATCAATTAAGTGCGGCAATAATTGTTTAACTAACCAATAATTCAGCTCGCAATGGGTCTGTAACTCCAATAAATCAGGCTGATAGGCTCGCTTTTTGTTTTTTTCCGCAACAGAATAACTCATCTACATTCCAACAGTTCTACTACAATCTAGTTTAGTTCAATTGATACCAAATTTTTGGTAAATTTTCCCTAAGTTAGCTTCATTCCCCCTAATATAAAGCATTTTTGTGAACGAATTCCTCATTCTGACCATAATTTATTAGAATTAGTCCAGTTAAGCTTTAACCATTGAACCGCAATTAAAGTCATCGCATTATTTAATTTGCCGGCTTCTAGCTTTTCAAATAAGTCAGAAACTTTCATTTTATGGATCAAAATATCTTCATGTTCAGCATCTAAACCACCAAATTTATCAATATGTTGACTATCTATCTCTCCTAAAAATAGCCACACTCTTTCAGTCGTTCCTCCTGGACTGACTAAATAATCACAAATTTTCCGAACTCTTTTAACTTCACAACCAGACTCTTCAACCGACTCCCGACGAAAAACCTCATCAGGTTGCTCCCCTTCTTCGATAACGCCTGCCACTAATTCAAGCAACCATGGGTGCTCCTCAGTCGCAACAGCTCCGGGTCTAAACTGTTCAACTAAAACGACCTCTTCTCGAACGGGGTCCAATAATAAACCCGCTGCAGCATGCCCTCGTTCAAATATCTCCCGTTGAAATGATTCACTCCATCCGCCTTGAAATAACTGAGTTTCAAACGTATAACGATTTAGGGCAAAATATCCGTCATACATCGCTTCTCGCTTTATTTGTTTAAATTTTAAACTTTTTGAAGGATTCATTTTCGCTAACCTAATGTTTTTAAATATAAATAGTCATAGAAGGTTGGCAATATTAAACTCGCTAAGGCAAAATAACCAGTAACAAAGGATCATTGTGGTGTTTCCGTATGAATATAGAAAAAGCTAGATTCAACATGATTGAACAACAAATCAAACCTTGGTATGTTTTTGATGAAAAACTGCTCGGAGCAATGGCAACCCTCCCCCGCGAACAGTTTATACCGGAAGAGCACCGCTCACTAGCTTATGCGGATATTGCAATCCCTCTGGGTCATCATCAACAGATGCTCATCCCAAGAGAATTGGCAAGAATGATTCAGGCTCTCGAATTAAAAGGCCATGAAAAAGTTTTAGAAATTGGTTGTGGTAGTGGGTACGCTAGCGCGGTCTTATCAAAGTTGGCCAAAAAAGTATATTGTGTTGATATCATTCCTGATTTCGTTAAAGCAACTAATGCTCATAAGCAAAGACTTTCCATAGATAATATTGTAGTCGAAGAAGTTGATGCTTCAGATGGCTGGCTGGCACATGCTCCGTATGATGCAATACTGATAACTTCAGCGATCCCAAAACTGACCGATGGGATAAAGAAAAGCCTTAACGATAATGGTCGAGTTGTCGCCATATTGGGCACAGAGCAATCACAACATGTGACCATTTGTACACTCAATGAAAATCAAGATTGGCACTATGACTCTTTATTTCCAGTAGTTACCGAAACCATGATTAATTGCGAAAAACCGAATCAATTTGAATTTTAGAAGGACTATTTGACCCATTTGTAAAATCAATTTACAAATTCACTCATTTACTAATAACTTATAGCTAAAACTATTAACATACGGTGAGTTACAATGCTAACACACCTGATTTTCTTCGGACCGATAATTTCCGGCACCAATCCAGTCTGAAGACAAAGAAACGAGCAATCGGAATTAAGATAAATTATGGGAAACAAAATGAAGAAATCAACCACAGCCGCATTAAGTACAATAATGCTATTGAGTACATCTTCTGTGTGTGGAGATAATTTACTCGATGTTTACCAACAAGCAAAAGATAA
>JAUIHB010000333.1 GCA_030432465.1 Gammaproteobacteria bacterium | reverse complement strand
AAGCTCTTAGGAGATGGCATAGGCTCGCAAATAGCAACTGTAAGATACAATTATGAATTAAATCAAGACATGCATTTTGACGCCAAACTGGCGACAATAAAAAATGAAAACTTAGGTGATGAAGGTAATTACGATGAATCCATTTACCAAAGAAGTTATGAATTATCTATCGGTATTTCAGAGATCAATCCTCAAAGCGTTTGGCGTTATGAGCTTTACCTTGGTAATGATAATTTTGGCGAAGACTTTACACGCTTTGCAGTAAGATATAGCTGGCAATAAACAAAAAAAAAAGGCGCTAAATGCGCCTTTTTTTCAATTAATAGGTGAAACTTTACGCTCGACCATAATTATCTTCTAATCTGACAATGTCATCTTCACCTAAATAGGAGCCAGTCTGAACTTCAATTAATTCCAAAGGAACTTTTCCAGGGTTTTCAAGCGCGTGTACTTGACCAATAGGAATATAAGTTGATTCATTTTCTGACACCAAAAAAGTTTTCTCACCATTGGTCACGCTGGCTGTACCAGAAACCACAACCCAATGTTCAGCACGATGATGATGCATTTGCACACTCAATTTTGCACCAGGGTTAACTGTAATTCTTTTAACTTGATAACGCTCACCGTTATCAATCGAGTCATATTTTCCCCAAGGACGATAAACTTCACGATGAATCTTCCATTCTTCTCGACCTTGAGCTTTTAATTTCTCAACTATTTTCTTAACTTCCTGAACATGTGATTTGCTTGCAACTAACACCGCATCTTTGGTGTCTATCACTACAACATCATCAAGCCCTAAAACTGAAATGAGTCTATCTTCCCCGTGAACTAAACAGTTATTAGAGTCTTGAGTAATCACATCACCTAAAGAGCGATTACCATTTTCATCTTTATCACTAACATCCCATATAGCCGACCACGATCCAATATCACTCCAACCTGCGTCTAGCGGTACAACAACTGCTTGATCTGTTTTTTCCATCACCGCATAGTCGATTGATTCAGAAGGACATTTTGCAAACTCATCTGCATCAATGCGAATAAAATCTAAATCTTTATGAGCGCTTGATATACTTTGCTTACAAGCTTTTAAAATTTCAGGATAATGTTTTTCTAACTCTTGTAAATAACGGTTTGCTTTAAATAAAAACATTCCGCTATTCCAATAATATTCTCCACTATCAACATATTCTTGTGCTGTTACTTCATCAGGCTTTTCAACAAATCGCTCAACCGAAAAACCGCCTTCAACAACTGAACCTCGTTTAATATATCCATACCCTGTTTCAGCTGACTTCGCCACAATTCCAAATGTAACTAACTTATCTTTTTCTGCTAGCTGTTTGGCATGTTTAACGGCCTGCTCAAATTGTGAGATATCTTGGATGACGTGATCTGCCGCCAACACCAAAAGGTAAGGATCTTCATTATTAGCTACAGCAGTTAAAGCAGCAAGCGCTATAGCGGGAGCAGTATTTCGGCCTTGTGGCTCAAGAATAATTTTGCTTTCCTTACCGATTCCACGAACCTGCTCTGCAACTAAAAAGCGATGTTCATTATTACAAATGACTAAAGGCGATAACGTTTCAATATTGTTCAATCTGCTGAGCGTATCTTGTAACATCGTCTGCTCACCAACAATATTGATAAACTGCTTTGGGTACATTAGACGCGATAAAGGCCATAATCGAGTACCGGAACCACCTGCCATAATTACTGGTAAAATCATAATCTTGTCCTTAAAGAATTTTCTTCATTATTTTCATCTAGATAATAATAATGCTCAGTAGCAGAAATATTTATACTAACTTTATCACTGCTTAAAATAGTCTCGATACCATTCAACAAAATTATTAATTCCTTGTTGAATAGAAGTATCTGGTTTAAAACCCACCGCATTTTCTAGCTCAGAAACATCCGCACAAGTTGATGGCACATCTCCTGCCTGCAATGGCATAAAATTTTTAATCGCCTTTTTGCCTACCGCATTTTCAATTGCCTCAACAAAATCCATGAGTTTAACCGGTGAGTTATTACCAATATTAAACACTCGATAGTTCGCATAGCTCGTTGCTGGGTCAGGCTTATCTCCATCCCATTCTAAATTACCCGCTGGTGGATTATCCATAACGCGCACAATCCCTTCGACAATATCATCTATATAAGTAAAGTCCCTAATCATGTCACCATTATTAAAAATGTCGATAGTCGTGCCATCTAATATGCCTTTAGTAAACAAGAATAACGCCATATCAGGACGTCCCCAAGGCCCATAAACAGTAAAAAACCTTAATCCTGTGGTTTTCATTCCATATAAATGACTGTAACTATGTGCCATGAGCTCATTGGCTTTCTTACTCGCAGCATAAAGAGACACCGGGTGATCAATATTATGATGCTCAGAAAATGGCTGTAAAGTATTCGCCCCATAAACTGAACTAGACGAAGCATATACCAAATGGTTGATATTATTATGACGAACGCCTTCAAGTATATTAAGAAAACCAACAATATTACTTTCCATATACACATGTGGATTTTCGATAGAATAACGCACGCCCGCTTGAGCAGCTAAATGAATCACGGCATCAAATTTATTATCTTTGAAAAGCTGTGACATAATTTCTTTATCACTAACGTCAACTTTATGGAAAGCAAATTTTTCATCAGCATTTAAAATATCTAATCTTGATAATTTTATTTTGGGATCGTAATAGTCATTAATATTATCGACACCGACGACAGAATCCCCGCGAGCCATTAAATATTTAGAAACATGAAACCCTATAAATCCAGCCGCACCAGTAACTAAAACGTTCAAACTATTACCCCAATCTTATCAAAGCTCACAGGTTCTCGAATGGCCAAATTAAATCCGCCAAACCTCTATACCTAGTTCAGTCAGCGGCTTACGAGGCAAAATGCCTTTTAAGTCAAACAGACCACCATTATTTGCTAACATCCGTGCGAAATCATCTGTAGACAATGTTCTATATTCTTTATGAGCAACAGCTGCAATAACCAAGTCGCAATTACTTATTTCACTTAGCTCACTTAGTTCAACTTGGTAATACTTAATTGCTTCAGCTTTATCTGCCATAGGATCATGGACAATTGGCTCTACCCCATAACCTTTGAATTGAGTAATTAGATCGGCAACTTTGGAATTACGTAAATCAGGACAATCTTCTTTAAAAGTCAAACCTAAGATAGCAACTTTAGCACCTTTAACTTTTTTATCTTGCAAAATTAATTGCTTAACACACCGCTCGACTATGAGCTTAGCCATATTATCATTAATTCGTCTTCCTGCTTGAATCACTTCAGGCCGATAACCCATTAGTTCAGCTTTGTAGGTAAGATAATATGGATCTACTCCTATACAATGCCCCCCCACAAGACCAGGACGAAAAGGTAAAAAATTCCATTTAGTTCCTGCAGCTTCTAACACATCTAAAGTATCAATTTCCATTCGCTCAAAAATGACGGCTAATTCATTCATTAATGCAATATTGAGATCTCTCTGCGTATTTTCAATCACTTTAGCAGCTTCAGCCACTTTAATACTGGCTGCTTTATGGACTCCCGCAGTTACTACACTCGAATATACTTCAGCCACTATATCTAAAGTAGCTTGATCCTGACCTGCAACTACTTTCATAATTTTAGTAAAAGTATGCTCTTTATCTCCGGGATTAATTCGTTCTGGAGAGTAGCCAACAGTAAAGTCAACCCCACATCTTAAACCTGACTCAGCTTCTAATATCGGTACACAGTCTTCTTCAGTTGCTCCTGGATAAACAGTTGACTCAAACACAACAATAGCACCACGCTTTAATTGGCCACCAATAGTTTTGGAAGCAGATAGCATAGGCCGTAAGTCTGGTTGATTAGCATGATTAATGGGTGTTGGTACTGCAACAATATGAAAGTCAGCTTCGTGCAAATCATCAGGATTCGCAGTAAACAAAATATTAGCTTTTTCTAATTCTTCATTTTCAACTTCCAAAGTGCGATCATAACCGCCTCTAAGCTCGTCAATACGTTTTTGGTTCAAATCAAAACCAATAACTCGGTGAGATTTCCCAAAGGCTACTGCAACGGGTAATCCAACATAACCAAGACCTACAACTGATATTTTGCGATCCATTTAAAAGCATTCCTACTATTGAAAGAAAAGGGGATTCATTTGGGGGTATAATAACATAATTTTTATGTACAGTATCAAGATCGCTAGGGTCTGATATATCTATTAAATAAGGACAAGTTATTT
>JAUIHB010000332.1 GCA_030432465.1 Gammaproteobacteria bacterium | reverse complement strand
TAACTTTTGGGGTGAAATTATTTAAAGTAATTGTAGCTATCAACATAGCCAAACTGAAAAAAACTAATCGATAAGGTGTTAAATTCCAACTTGATAAAAGTGATGAAAAAGCATCCATGGTGGGTATTGGAGGTTCGAAATTGAGTGTTTCTGCTTTTATTTGAACAAGATATGCAAAGTTATGCAGCACTACAAGCAAAATAGGTATTAAAATTAACATAGCACATATAGAAACTAAAACGTTCCCGAATGAAAATTCAGATACTGGTGCGCCAAGCCTTTCTGTATCTTTATCACGTAAGAATTTTGTACGTTTAAAAATATTTTCAAATGAGTATGGGGATGAGCCAATAAATTTTTTGAATTCAATAACAGGTTGTTGAATATTATCAGGCTTTACAAAAGCGCTTTTATCATCTTCTATATCTCCAATATAAAGAAGTGTATGAGTTTCACCGTGAAATGCAACAGAAACAGTATGTCCTATAAATCCAATAGTAGCCCAAAAAGCAAAGAATGAAAAAGCAAAGCCTATAAGTAAAGGGATTTTATAATCTATTTCAGAGTGATATTTAAACCACCATGAAGCGACTGAAAAAATATTAGTTTGGTAGAAGTATTTGAAAAATAGATTCGCTAATATAAAAGGGATGACAGCTAGTAAAATATCTTTTAACAAAATGTAAATCATAGACATAATAATTAGGCTTGAAGTTGCTTGAAAGCAGATAAATTGATTTCAATAAGATTATAGGGGAAGATTTTATTTTAATAGATTTATATTTTGAATATATAATTTATGTAAGCTTCCACATGAGACAAATGGAAGCTTACAAATTGTTATGTTTTTAGCGAATCATAATCCATTTATTTTCTTTGTTTAAAAAGAATATGAATTTATAGAGATGAAGCAAACTAGGCTTTGCTTCATAATACAGAATAGGTTGGTCATGATCCTGATCGCTAATTCGAGCTAACCTTCCATTACCAATAATATCTAGTTTCATACCGTCAGTATGAAAATCATATAGTTCTAAATTTGGATTATTCATGTCTTTGCCTGTACTAAGTTTATCATGACCAGCACTTTCACCTGACAAACCATAAGCTATAGCTATTTCTTGCGCTCTAAATCGATAGAGTTCTTTAAGTTTTTTAAGGTCTTTAGCGCTTAAGGTCGAATGTATTTCTTTATAAGCGGCTAACAAAGTATTAAAGTTATCTTCATTATTTTCAATTACTTGGCCATCTTGCCAAGCCCATACAGGAAAAGGTGAATTTATATTAGTTGTAACTTCAACCGAAGCTCGCCCATCTTTCGAAAGTAAAGTCTTTGAAGTTGATTTTTCTTTTGATGAATGCTCTTCTACAGAAATTAACACTTCATCGCCAGATATTTTTAATGTCGCAGAGAGTAATTTTATTTTATCACTACCATTAACTGATAAATCTTGTTGAAAAAGAGTTGCCGTTGCATAAGCCCCGTTGTGATAATTATTAACTCTTTCATCACCATCATAAGGTAAGGAAATAGAAAGTTGTAGACTGTTTATACCATTAATGATCGACTCTGGACTTGCTATTTCTACTTTCAACTGTCCTTTCTCTTCATCGAAATAAGTAGGGATATCATTTATCCGAATATCCACTCCAACATTGTTTAAGTCGATATCAACACCAAAAAAAGGCGTGCCACTGACCATATTAGACATAATAATACCCTTTATAATAAATAATAAAATAAATAAATTTTTAATCTTATTCATAACACTCAAAACTTAATAATATAATGTCGGTTTGAAGACTGGGTTGCAGCGCTTCCTGCTGATGTTGCCGTATCTGTCGGAGCTTCTACATCAGGCTCAGGCTCAATCCACGTCCATTCAGTCGTTGTAGAGTTTTCCATTTGATCGGGTAACTTACTGTATTTATTTTTCTTTCTATTACTTCCAGTAACCGATTTTTCTAATTTTTCATATTTAGTAAAGTATACTATTAATCCGTTAAACAAGAATCTTGAATACCAATAGTAACCGACATCATCTCTTTCGACAGCTACTTTTCCAACAAACCCTGTTTTAATGCCTGCTTTATAACTCTTTTCAAATTTTATAATCCAAGCATGTCCTTTAACACCAACCAAACCTTCTAGTTGAAACGCCATTTCAATAGCTGATTCTGCTTTAGGGGTAACGTTATCTCTGCCATTTTCACCTTTAGTTGAAAAGTCTATGTTGACTTTTGTTTCGATACTAAACACTAACTGTATGTCAGCTTTCATGCTCGCAATACTATTATCATTTCCAATTCCCTCAATTGCGGCTTCTAATACTGAAACAATAGGTGCTGCAGCAGGATTAAATCTAGCAGCTTTAAGAAATAGTGGGAAGAGATCAAGGCTACCTTTCATTCCTATGAGAGGGTTTGCTGCTACCGAAAGTGAGTAACTGGTAACGACTTGAGGTGAACTTTTGTCTTCCGCTATTTCTGTTTCGTACTTGATATTTAGGTTCGGCCAAAAGACTTCTAATTTTGCAGGACCAGTTTCGCCTAGTTTGTCTAAAAAACTATCAACTTTTTGTCGTACATGATCAAGGGTTGATAAAACTTTATCAATTCCATTTTTGTATTCAGCAGAAAAATCTTCCTTCACCTCGTCGTAAAAAAACTCCATTTTGCCACTAAATTTACCGGCTTTGCTATTATGCTCTTTTTTCATTGGAGAATATATTTTGCCGGGCTTCACTTCCTCTATCTTTGACTCTTCCACACCAAATGAATAACCAACGTTAACATTCCACTTTATCTTAGGAAAAACATTTACCTCGACAGCAGCAGGGCTAAATCTATCGCATGTACTTGCTGCTATTTTGTACGTTGTTGGTTTTATTGAAGGTAACCATAAATATCGCAAAGGGTTACGCACTGGTGAACAAGCGAGATGATAAGTGTTCTCTAAAGAACCTTTAATTGTTTTGGCAGGAGATGGCTGTATTGTTGAGCTAGACGAGGTATGAGTTGGACAAGATGAATCCACTTCTATCACTGCTTTTATTTTATCAAAACCTCTTTTTGATGTTTCACTCGCGACAACATCTAATGAAGGAGTTGTCGTTGTTTTTTTAGTAACGACTTGCCGTCTACCATCATGGTCACATGAAACTGTAAGCTTTGTAAGCTTGCAAATAAGCTCTTCTGTAACTTTTTTTTCTGTACATTCTTCTGCGGCAGCAACCACCCCTCCAACTACATGAGGCCCCAAATCCACTGCTTTTTTGACTTCTTCAATAATTTCCATTTTAGGTTGCGGTTTCGCTGGTTCTTCTGCCGCAACTATAACAACATCGCCTTCGGCTACAGCTTTAGCTACTTGGTTATTTAATTCTTGTGCGTTATTAACAGAAGTTGCAGGTACAGGTATGTTTAATGATTTAGCCAGATCTATTGTCTGATCATCTGACAAATTAAGTTCGTTAATTGCCGATGTTGCTTCTTCGATATTGGTAATAGATTGTGCTTCGACAGATGTTTCAGTGAGTAGATTTGCAGCGGGAAGAAATTGAAACTCTCTGCCATATTGGTTTTTAAATTGGCGTTTACCGGCTGTATTTCTTAGCGTGTCGCTGCTTTCAACCTTATATACTTGAATTGAGCCACGAATTAAGCAGTGTGCAATGAAACTTTGAATGTCACTCCAAGGATTAGAATTTCGCCAACCATCATAGCTAAAAGCTTGACAAGACATCGCCA
The DNA here is from genome assembly GCA_030432465.1 of Gammaproteobacteria bacterium. Classification (GTDB taxonomy): domain Bacteria; phylum Pseudomonadota; class Gammaproteobacteria; order Enterobacterales; family Kangiellaceae; genus Aliikangiella. The sequence goes on along the minus strand of JAUIHB010000332.1, from coordinate 539 downwards.
AGTATTGCCAATAGGCTTCGATAACGTTTAGGCTTTTAACGAATTGCAAAGCAGTCCATTCATCCCAAAAGGTTTCAGGTTTGACTGATTGGGGTAAATTAGCTTGGTTGCTCAGGCGCAGCGCGTAACATTGGCCGCTGGCGGCTTTTATCGTTTTTAAATTCAACATTGTTTGCGAAATCATCCCTATATGCAATTAGTTTTAACATCATCGGTTATTATACCCATGCATTTTTGTTCAATGAATGTTTTTTATTAATAAATAATGATGACTTGTTATTCTGTGAACCATTGCTCAATTATATTAATCGAATCTTATTATCTACGATGGCAAAAATTCAATCGGATAAGTCACCGTTACCGTTTTCACATTTTCAGTACCAAAATCAAACTGCTTTACTCTGGCGATTATACGCGACTCAAGTCCTGGATCATTTAGTTCACTGGATGTCATTTTTACATCTAAAACTTTACCGCCTGGCGATATTGTAATTTTGAGTATTATTTTCCCTTGTATACCTGGATTATTCCTGCGGGCG
>JAUIHB010000015.1 GCA_030432465.1 Gammaproteobacteria bacterium | reverse complement strand
GCTGCAGAACGTTATGTTGTACTTTTTATAACCGAACAAAAGGTTAAGCGCCAATTAAAAAGTAAGCAGTTGCGAGATGACAACCCTCTAGGTCGAGTTTTGCAAGTGAAAGAAAAATATGCACATGTCGCATCAGATACCTTGGAACTTAAACTCAGTGAAGCCATATTGCGAGAAATGCCGAAACTCACTCGCAGTATTACTTTTATCAAAGTAATTTCTGTCGTCGCGCCTTTACTTGGTTTGTTAGGAACCGTCACAGGTATGATTAATACCTTTCAAGCCATTACCTTGTTTGGTGCTGGAGATCCCCAGTTAATGGCCGGCGGTATTTCACAAGCATTAATGACGACAGTATTAGGACTAGTTGTCGCTATACCAACGGTAATGTTATTTACTTGGCTAAATACTCGTAGCAAAAATATTTTGCATATTTTGCAAGAACAAAGTGCAGGTATTATTGCTGAGCGTGCCGAGCAAGGAAATTAGTTGTGTCAGGTATCACAGAAAATATTGATAGCATTCGAGAGTTTTTAGAAACGGGTGGCCAAGTTCTTAATTATATCGGTGTGCTGATATTTTTAATGTGGGTGCTCATCTTAGAGCGTATTTTTTATATATTTTTTGTATTTAAAAAAGAGCGTAAAACCGTTATAGAAACTTGGCGTTCAAGAGCAGAAAGAGAGTCATGGAATGCTCAACAAATCCGTGAAGCTATGATTTCTCGTGCGAAATTATCTCTGCATCGCTCGTTACCAACTATTCAGGCATTTGTCGCGCTGTGTCCTTTATTGGGGTTGCTTGGTACTGTAACTGGAATGATAGAGGTATTTGAAGTAATGGCTATTTCTGGTAGTGGTAATGCTCGCTCGATGGCATCCGGTGTTTCTAAAGCAACTATTCCAACTATGGCTGGGATGGTTGGAGCGTTATCTGGTGTTTTTGCTTCGACTTGGTTGAAGCGAACAGCAAAAAAAGAAACTGAGTTACTAGAAGATAAATTAGTGCTAGATCATTAGCTTGTCATATAGCTTAGTTAGATTAATTAAACAGTATTTGAGGTAATGCGCGATGCGTGCACCATTTGCAAAATTATTAGAAGAAGAGGATGACTCAGAGATTAACATGACACCTATGCTGGATGTTGTGTTCATTATGTTGATCTTTTTTATAGTAACAGCTTCTTTTGTTAAAGAGGCCGGTATTGAAGTGAATCGTCCTGAAGCGGCGACAGCAGTAAAAAAAGAAAGAGCTAACATTTTGGTTGCTATTAGTGATACAGGAGAAATCTGGATCAATAAACGTCAAGTTGATGTTCGAGCTGTTCAAGCCAACATTGAACGATTACATGCAGAAAATCCACAAGGAACAGTGGTTATTCAAGCCGATCAGAAAGCAACTACCGACGTTTTGATTAAGGTGATGGATTCAGCAAGAGCTGCGGGTGTGTTTGATGTTTCAATTGCAGCGCAAGAGATTTAGTTATGTTTCGCTATATTAATGCTGTTGTGTTTGCATTTTTAATTACGGTTGGTCTGTTTATTGGTATGAAAACGCTTATTGTTGGTGGTGAGAATACTTTAAGTGAGCCAATTAAAGGTCGAGTCTTAGATTTTGTACGTTTGAAAAAAGATGAAAATGTACAAAAGAAAGAGCGTAAACCAGAAAAGCCACCTAAACCGGAAGAGCCACCACCAGAAGTTCCGCAACCACAAATGCAAACAGATAGTTTAGCCAATAATAACAGTGGACTTGCTTTTTCGGCTAATTTAGAAGTGGACAGTGGTTTAGAAGGCGGTCTTGCTCTTGAGTCTGGTGATGGTGAATATTTGCCTATCGTTAAGGTCGCGCCAATTTATCCTCGACGTGCATTATCAAGAGGAATTGAAGGCTATGCTATTGTCGAATTTACGGTGACTAAACAAGGGACGGTCAGAGATCCTTTGGTTGTGGAAGCTGAGCCAGAAGGTATTTTCAACCAAGCAGCCATGGAGGCAGCAAAGAAATTTAAATATAAACCAAGAGTAATAGATGGGGTAGCCAGTGAGGTTGCTGGCGTACAAAATAAAATTACGTTTAAGTTAAATCGTTAGAATCAGGTAACACTACATGAATAGCAAATGTTTATTACGAGCATTCAACCGTACGCTAATATTGGCTTTATTATTTTCGCCAGGCCTCATTTTTAACCATCAATTGTTTTCAATGAATGGTATTAACGTGCATGCAGCTGATGCTTCATCAGCTAAAAAAACTCGCCGTACTCCTGCTATGCGTGAAAAGATTTATAGTCAACTTGCACAAGCTCAAAAACTGGCTGATGAAAACAAAGTTGCAGAAGGCCTAGAAATTTTACAGCGCGTTAAGTCTCGCATGCAACAACTTAATTCTTACGAAAAGGCAATGGTTTGGAATGCTCTAGCTTTTATTCATTACGGAAATAACAATACTCAAGGTGCACTTGAATCTTTTGAACAAGTTATTCAACAAGAGAATATTCCTGAGTCGCTGGAGCTCTCTACTTTATTTAGTTTAGCGCAGTTGCACATGCAAGCTGAAAATTACCCTAAAGTTTTAACTTATCTAGATCGTTGGGGAGCCTTAAAGGAAGGAGGACTAAGTGATAAAGCGTTGGTGTTGAAAGCTAATGCTTATTACGCCATGAAGGATTATTTGCAAGCAGAAAAAGCTATTACGTTGGCGGTTCAGCAAGAAGAACAGCAAGGAAAAATCGCTAAAGAAAACTGGTTAGTACTCAAAAGAGCACTACATTACGAATTACAGCAACCTGAACAAGTTACCTCGGTTTCTGAAAAGCTGGTACGTCATTATTCAAAGCCTAAGTATTGGGTAGAGCTTTCAAATATGTACGGTGAAGTTGGTGAAACACGAAAGCAGCTAGCAGTTATGGAAGCTGCTTATCAGCAAGGATTTGTGACGAAAAAAAGCGATTTTCAGTCGCTTGCACAGCAGTATTACTTTTCAGGTGCTCCAGTCAAAGCCGCGCAACTACTTGCTGAGCAATTGGCAAAAGGAAAAATAGATGAAGACGTTAAAACTTTGCGCTTTCTTGCCCAAGCCTGGAGTACTGCTAAAGAAAATGAAAAAGCCGTACCCGTTTTACAAAAAGCTGCGCAGTTAAGTCATGACGGAAATATGGATGCAAAATTGGCTGAAACTTTATTGAACATGGAGCATTGGCGACAAGCGATTGATGCAGCTGAGCAAGCTAAGAAAAAAGGAGAGCTTGAGAATCCGGGTAATGTTGAAGTTGCTCTTGGAATGGCACATTACCATCTAAAAGCATACGAATTAGCCATAGAACATTTTAAACAAGCAAAAAAACAGCAAAATGTTAGAAAAATGGCTGAACAATGGTTGAGATATGTAGAACGGGAAAAGACAAAAGCTGACCGATTAAAACAATCGATAGCTGCAATGGGTTATTAATTACTTTTGTTGGTGAGTTTTTTATAGCGTTATACCGTTTGCTCAACTAAAATAAATCTACTATAGGTCTTTTATTATGAGCACAAAACTACCCTCTGTTGTAGTTAAAACGCAGGTTGTATCAAAAACTGAAATGCCAAAAAAACCAAAAGTAGAATATGATAATAACTGTTTTATCAATCGTGAAATTAGTTCATTACTCTTTAATGCGCGAGTTTTGGAGCAATCCTTAGATACTCGCCACCCTCTATTAGAAAGGCTTAAATTTCTTTTAATTTTTAGTCGTAATCTGGATGAGTTTTTTGAAGTAAGAGTTGCTAAATTGAAACTGCAATCTTTACTTGGTGTTGAATCCTACGGCCCTGATGGTTTATCAGCTAAAGCGGTATTAAAACGTCTGAGTGAACTTTGCCATAATTATACACAAAAACAATATCAAATTCTGAATGACTTGCTACTTCCTGAGTTAGAAAAGCAGCAAATCTTTTTTTTGAAGCGGGAAGATTGGAATGATGAGCACCGAGCTTGGATTACCAACTATTTTGAAACAGAAGTTGCACCTGTTATCAGCCCACTGGCTTTAGATCCAGCGCATCCATTTCCTAAACTCGTTAATAAAAGCTTAAATTTTATTGTGAGTTTGAAAGGCAAAGATGCTTTTGGACGGGAAAGCCGTCTTGCGATAGTACCTGCGCCTCGTGCTCTACCAAGAATTATTAAGCTCCCTAAAAATGATGAAAGTGATAAAGATGAATTTGTTTTTTTATCTGCGATTATTCATGACAATATAGATAATTTTTTTCATGGTATGAAAGCAACTGGTTGCTATCAATTTAGAGTTACTCGTAATTCAGATTTGAACGTTAAGGAAGAGGAAATAGAAGATATAGCTGCGGAGGTACAAGGTAAATTATTTAATCGACGTTATGGTAGTGCTGTGAGAGTTGAGGTAGTTGACACTTGCCCTGATAATATTAAATCATTCTTAATTGATGAGTTTGAACTAACAGAACAAGATTTGTATGAAACGAGTGGTCCTGTTAATTTACAGCGATTATTTGCATTGTTTGATATGATTGATAGACCTGATTTAGTTTATCCTGAATTTTCACCTGAAATTCCTGAGCAATTGCTTGCAGATAAAAATCTATTTGATTCTATTCGCGCTAAAGATCATTTACTTTTACATCCCTATTGTTCATTTAATCCTGTTTTAGATTTATTACGGCAGGCTGCGCGTGATCCACATGTTATGTCAATTAAGCAGACGTTATATCGAGCAGGACATGATTCGCAAATTGTTGAGATTCTTGCTGAAGCTGCAAGACGTGGTAAAGAGGTCACTGTTGTTGTTGAGCTTAAAGCTCGTTTCGATGAACAGGAAAATTTAGGTTTAGCTAGTCGCCTGCAAGAAGCTGGAGCAGTTGTTTGTTATGGTGTTGTTGGTTACAAAACACATGCTAAAATGATGCTGATATTACGTAAAGAAGCTGGTGTTTATCGTCGATATGTTCATTTGGGAACAGGAAATTATCACGTAAAAAATGCGAAGGTTTATACCGATTATAGTTTATTTAGTTGTAATGAAGATTTAAGTGAGGACGTACATAAAATTTTTCAGCAATTGACAGGTATGGGAAAAACTTTACCAATGAAATGTGTGTTTAACGCACCTTTTACCCTTCAAAAGCGACTATTGCGTTTAATCGATAATGAAATTGCTGTCGCCAAACGGGGAAAACCTGCCAGAATTATTCTCAAAGTTAACGGATTAAGTGAAAGAGTGATGATTGCCAAGCTTTATGAAGCATCTGAAGCTGGCGTTAAGATAGATTTAATTATTCGAGGAATTTGTGCGTTAAGACCGGGTATGCCTGGCATATCAGAAAATATTACGGTTAAATCAGTTGTTGGCCGATTTCTCGAACATAATAGGGCTTATTATTTTTCTAATGCAAATCCTCAGGTTTATTGTTCAAGTGCTGATCTTATGGAGAGAAATCTAGCTAGCCGTATTGAAGTCTGCTTTCCTATTTTGTCGCCTAAATTGCAATCTCGCGTTTTGGATGATTTGCTGATGTTTATTGAGGATGAAGGGCAGTCTTGGTTATTAGATAGCTCTGGAGATTATCGATTGATTACGGATAAACCTAATCAAAAATTGGTACAACAGATTTTGTTAGATAAACATTGTGAAACGGCTGTGCAGGATTTTTCGGATTTTGATAAGTGAGAGAGTTTATTTTCGCCTAAATAAACACCTTTTAGATTAAAGTCTGTATTCCGCACGCTGCGCTGTTGCGGGTAACTTTTTTGGGCGAAAAAGTCACCAAAACGCCTTTTTCCGTTGGCTCTCGGCATCGCGATTGAGGGAGTCTATGTTTGTGGGTTTATCTTTTGCGCTCAGGATTCCGCGAAGTTTGAGTAGACTGATTTTATTGTTTGAGAATATTTTTTGTCGATACCACTTCTTTTAGATTAAAGTCTGTATTCCGCACGCTGCGCTGTTGCGGGTAACTTTTTTGGGCGAAAAAGTCACCAAAACGCCTTTTTCGTTGGCACTCGGCATCGCGATTGAGGGAGTCTGTTTGGGGGAATTTATCTTTTGCGTTCACGATCACGTGGAATTTGAGTAGACTGATTTTATTGTTTGAGAATATTTTTTGTCGGTATTATTCCTTTTAGATTAAAGTCTGAGTTCCGCACGCTGCGCTGTTGCGGGTAACTTTTTGAGGCGAAAAAGTCACCAAAACGCCTTTTTCGTTGGCACTCGGCATCGCGATTGAGGGAGTCTATGTTTGTGGGTTTATCTTTTGCGTTCACGATCGCGTGGAATTTGAGTAGACTGATTTTATTGTTTGAGAATATTTTTTATTGATAACCATTATTTTTTTAGTTTGCGGATAAGAATTTGCTGGGTAGAACCAAAAATTTTCAAGTGGATCAGCGTTGGGGATTTTATCGCGGTCTAATCTAGAAGTCTTAAGAGTGCCCGCTGCCGGCGAACAGGGCTTTTTTGGATACTTTTGCAGCTCTTGGCAAAAGTATCTCGCACGAAAGCGCAGCCGTGCGAAATAGTATTTTCTACAATTATAATTATTTTATTTCTATGGTTTTGATGTCTTCCCCATCACCCCAGCGATGACAATCATTATCTCCATAGATTGTGATAGTTTTATCACTCATCTTGGCTGCAAGTATCATACTAAATTGAGATTTACCATAGGCGCTTTCTTCATCTTTAATCATCCAGTAACTCTTACTTGCGCAATTAGGTCGGTTATTAATACGCGGTCCGTCCACAATGATATAATGTAGCCCATCTGAGCGAACAACTATATTGCTTATTTTACCTGTTTGCTCGCTTGCCTGAAGGAGGCTAGAAAATATTGCAGTGGCGAGTATGATGATTAACTTTACTTTCTTCATTATCTTTTCCTATATTCTGAAAATTACTACTATTTTTCTACTAACAAGAAAAATATTGTCCTTAGGTGCCTTACTAAAGCGGTGAGAATATAGCCAATAAAGAAAGTTAAAGCAAATATCTATCGTTGATGATCTTTAGCTTAAAACAAAAAATGGCCGAATAATCGGCCATTTTTAACGATATTAAAAAATAATATTACTGCGCATCACCTTTTACCGTTAATCCAGAATAGGCTTGATAACCCCGAACACTGATATACCAAGTTCCTGCCTGAGGATTATTTACGGTACAAGTTTCTGCATTGCCCCACTTGTAAGGACGACACTCATAGTCACTTGTGGTTGGCTCAGAACCAAATCGTACATATAGATCTGCATCACCTGTACCGCCTGCAATACTCGCATTAAGTGTACTGGTTCCTGCGGCAACATCTAAAGTGTAATGTGTCCAGCTGCCAGAAGCACCTGAAACATCATTATGCTCGAAGCTATCGTTACCACCTGGTGATGTTTGATAGTCTGCTAATAACTGTAAACCTGAATAAGCGCTGTAAGCAACAATCATGACGTAATAGCGACCTTGTTGTGGTGTAGCAAAGCTGCAAGTTTCGTTATTACCATTTTTGTATGGACGGCAATCATAAGTACTGGTTGTCGGAGCTGCACCGTAGCGGACGTAAATATCTGCATCGCCGCTGCCACCAGAAATATCAAATGTTAGATCGCTCGCACCAGCAGGTAAATCGATCCAGTAATTAGCTTGATCGTTTTTGCTGCCACTTATACCTGTTACTGCAACACCTTTGGTTAGTTCTCCTTGCTGAGTATCTGCAACGGTAACTGACTGAGTCTTGCTATTGGAGTTTGCATCGTTATCGGTAACCGTTAATTTAACAGTGTAAGTACCCGCACTGGTATAGGTGTAGCTTGGGTTAGCTTGAGTTGAGGTATTTCCATCGCCAAAGTCCCAAAGTTGGCTGACAATATTGCCATCTGGATCGCTGCTGGTGTTGTTAAACGTAACACTTAACTGAGATACATTATATGTAAAGCTGGCAATTGGATCACCGTTAGGTGTTTGGTTGTCACCTGTTGGAATGTTTCCACCAAAAATACTTGATACTTGTGGCCAGATTTTTACGATGCGTACGCCTTGGTTTTCACAACCACCAAAATGGTGGAGTCCGATAACGTTATTGGTGCTGCTAGCCAGTACTGGTGAACCGGAACTTCCACCAATGGTGTCACAGTAATAACCAATGTCAGTACCTGTTCCACGACCATTCGCGACAGTTGAATCGACTCGACATAATCCACCTGCGTTTTCATCACTTTCAATCGCTAACTCTTTAGGGTTACCACTACCATGCTGTGGGATATAAATTTGCTCTTGATCAATAGCATTTCTAACATCTAAACCAAAATGTCCATATTGGGTAATTGAGCTAAAGTTGTTAACGGAAAATAAGGTGTAATCTAAAGTGTAGTCCGTTTTGAGTAAGGTTTTCCCTGTAACGATTTTTGTGCCGGATAAATTGGAACCACCACAAGAAGTGTTTTGATAGTTAAACCAGACTTCCGTATTAGTTAAACTTGATTGGGTATCGACACAGTGGTTATTAGTGAACATATGGTTACCGTCACCAACACGCCAACCTGTACAAAGACCCGAGCCATTCATTAATAATCTTGCTACTGGGCGTGTGCGTTCAAACTCAGTAGGGTGTGAGTTTGCCCAACACTCAACATCACGTCGCTCGTTAGCACCACAAGTTGATAACTGACTCACACCATCACTGGGATTTTGCATGAGTTGTTCGATAGTTTCTTGCGGATAACCTTGCATGATGTGATCAATCGCAATTTTGTATTGGTTACTATTACTCGTACCTGGGAAGTATTTAACAACTGCCGTATCACCGATAATAGAAAGTGCAGAAAAACTATTAACACCATCATCAGTTTCAGAACGTGTTGTTGCAGATGGATTTTCGCCACCATATACGTGTTTTTGTGTTCCATTTTTATTACTAACTTCAATATAGCTGCCTGAAGGTAATTGAAATTCGTTAAAATGAATTTTAATAAAACTTGCATCTGGCTTCTGAATAACAATAGATTGAGTATCTGCTGAATCAAATGTTGATGAGCTTTGTGAAGTTAATGCTGATTGGTTAGAAATAACCCCGTTAAAATTGACTTTTGAGGCTATTGTCACAATTTGCGGTTTAAGAATTTGCGGGTGTTTTTGAATTTCCAACTCATCTTTTAAACGCAAAACTTCTTCTGTGGTTTTCTCCGTAGATTGCTCTACTTGAAAGGCTTGTGTGCTTAACGCACTCAAACCCAAAAGTGGGAGCAATAATGTTTTAGTTATTGAAAGTTTCATAGCATCCTCTGTTTGGATATGAATTATTTTTAGAATACAGATTGAGTACCTTATTTTTGCTACTACGAGTAACAATATTTGCTCAATAGGTTCCATTTATTGAAAAACTCAACAAAACAGCAGAAGAAATTTGGCAATGAGGCATTGTATGCAAAATTTAAGGTGGAGTAATAATAGCCAGAATTGTGGGATAAGATACAGGAAACTTATCACATAGCGCGATTGAAAAAGGAAAATAGATTTTATAACGCTAATAGAATAATTTATTTTGGGTCTTTGCAAAGTTCAAAAGAAAATCCTGCCTTTTTCCAGTAACGCTTTTCAATATTTAGAGCGTGTTTTATTAACGTGTGCTTTTCTAACCATTTATTAGTTGCAAAGATTCTGAATGACTGTTCTGAAAACTCAAGTTGTAATGAGTTACATTGGTTGGTATTTCCATTTTGTGTAATGATGGATGTTAATCTGAGTAAAAATATGACTTGTATAAACTGAGTTTTTTCTGGTTTGGATAAATTAAGTGTGTCAAATTCTTTTAGATGAATTTTTCTACGATGATTTTTTACAATACAGGCGAGAATATTTTTTTGTTTAATTGAAAAGCCACTAAGTTCACTGTGTTTAATTAAATAGGCACTGTGAATATTGTATTGACTGTGATTAATAGCTAAACCAATTCGACAAGCTTGTGCAGCCCATAATAAAAAATCGCGTTGAGGCTTTTTGAGTGTGTCAGTATGACTTTTATAGTGATTTAATAACTTTAAACAAGTATTAGTCATTAGTTGAGATGAATGACTGGATACTTTATATCTATGTGCAATAGCTTCAATGCTGCGCTGGCGAATATCTTCTTGGGTTAAGCGACCTAACAAATCATAAAGAATTCCTTCTCGTAAACCGCCTCTTGAAATAAACATGCGATCAATATCAAATGTTTGAAATATAGCTAAAGCAATTGCAACGCCTGGAACAATAGTTGTATGGCGATTATTTTTTAAGCCTGATATATCAAGTGTATGCATTGAATTGAAATTTAAAATAATTTTCTTTAACTGTTTCAAGGATTTTTTAGTAATACCTTCGTCACTTAATTGATTAGCTATCAGTATCTGCTCTATCGCTTTAAATGTACCTGCAGAACCAATTACGTCTAACCAATTTTGGTTATCGAAGACTTCCTGAATAGATGAAAGTTCATACTTAGCGGCTTTAACCGCTTTGTTAAAATGAGCTTTGCAGATTTCATCATTGGGAAAAAAACGGCGATAAGCTACACACCCCATACGCAGACTTTCCGCTTGTTTGAGTTTAAAGCTTTTACCGAGAATAATCTCTGTTGAACCGCCACCAATATCTAACACTAAATTTTTTGACTGATTATTTAAACTGCACCAGCTATGATTGACTCCAAGATAAATCAGGCGAGCCTCTTCAATGCCAGTAACAACTTCTATCGGTATATCGCCAAGCAATTTTTCAAGTTCTGCTACATAGATATCTGAGTTAATCGCTGCACGTAGAGTGTTGGTACCTACTATGCGAATATTTTCCTTTGGAATTTGAGTAATTCGTTGAGAGAATCGTTGAATACATTCAAGTCCGCGTTGCATCGCATCAGGATGAATGCCATTTTTCTTGGACAACCCCTCAGCTAGCATAACCTTATCAGAAATAGAGTCTAATATTTTTATTTCATCGTGCTCTACTGCAGCGGTCAACATATGGAAGCTATTGGAGCCTAAATCAATAGTGGCATAAAGTTCTTGCATGAATGTACTTAGTCGTGGGTTTGGTGTGAGTATAAACGCTGTTTAAAAAATGGCTAGAGTTTTGTTATTTTTTCAGCCGTATCAGTCATGTTTCAAGTATTTAAATTTATTATGCTGGGCTCCCTCAAGTGGGAGCTAGCAGAATTAACTTTGCTGATATTGAGAAAGAAAATCTCCAAGTGCTGATATCGACTTAGATAATGTTTCCTCATGAGGTAAGTAAACTATCCTAAAGTGATCCGGTTTATGCCAATTAAATGCTTTTCCATGTACCAGCAAGACATGTTTATCACGTAGAAAATCTAAAACAAACTGTTCATCATTTTTTATCTTAAAGCGCTTAGTATCTATTTTAGGAAACAAATACATTGCGCCTTTGGGACGAGTACAGCTTAGACCTGGAATATCATTAATTAAGCGGTGGCTTAATTCCATTTGTTGGTAAAGTCTACCATTCTTCGCTGTTAAGTCATTAATACTCTGATACCCACCTAACGCTGTTTGTATGGCGTGCTGCATTGGTACATTGGCACATAGACGCATAGAAGAGAGCATATCAAGACCGCCAATATAATCTGAAGCTAAACGCTTAGGACCCGTTAATAACATCCAACCAACTCGAAATCCAGCGATTCGATAATTTTTAGAAAGACCACTAAAGGTAACGCAAAAAACATCGTCGCTTAATGTTGCGATGGGAATGTGTTTTATTCCATCATATAAAATTTTGTCGTAAATTTCGTCACTATAAATAATTAACTTATTATCTCGTGCTATTTGAGTAATTTGCTCAAGCACCTCTTTAGAATAAACTGCGCCTGTAGGATTATTTGGATTGATAATAACAATGGCACGAGTTTTACTGGTAATTTTGGATTGAATATCTTTAATATCTGGAAACCAATCAGCCTGCTCATCACACTCGTAATGTACTGGTGTGCCACCCGCAAGTTTAACTGCAGCTGTCCATAGCGGGTAGTCTGGGGATGGGAGAAGAACTTCATCATTATTGTTCAATAGTGCTTGCATTGACATCATGATTAGTTCACTAACACCATTTCCAACATAAATATCATCAATTGATGTATTTAGCAGCCCGTAGGTTTGATAATACTGGTGAACAGCAACTTTGGCAGAATAGATACCGTTGGATGGTCCATAGCCTTGTGCTTTCGGTAAATTATGAATGACATCCTTTAAAATATCTTCAGGTGCTTCAAATCCAAAGGGGGCAGGGTTACCAATGTTCAACTTTAAAATTTTATGGCCTTCTTCTTCCAGTCGTCTAGCTTCTTCTAGTACTGGCCCTCGAATATCGTAACAAACGCCATTGAGTTTGTTGGAGCGTTGAATCGGTTGCATGATGGTTAAGTGTGTATGTCCACATTAATTAGATGAGATGTAATATTAGGGGGATTCTTCATAGAGTTCAAATAGTTTAAAGTTAGACAAAATGTCTTTCTTTGAGAACACACAAGTATTCAGCTGAGTTTCCATTTGAAGCGTTCAACAATGTTAATAAAAAGTGTTATTATCAAAAAGTCATTTCAGTAGCTAATTTGTTTGTTTAATTGATAAAAGAGATAATATGATGCAAACCTTTCTTAAAATTTTTGCAGGATTTGTTGTCCTGTTCGTTGTTGTTGGTTTAATTTTGGATAATCAAGTTGATGTAAAACGTGAGATTGAAATTAATGCTTCCCCTCAAGAAATTCACCGTTATGTGAATAACTTGAATGAATGGCCTAAGTGGTCTCCTTGGCAAGAGCTGGATCCTACAATAAAAACAACGCTGGGAGATAAAAGTCAGGGAATAGGTGCATCGCAATCTTGGAAAGGCGAAAGTGGTTCTGGTTCATTAAAAATCACACAGTCTACTCTAGAAAGTGGCATTGTATATGATATGTCATTTGAAGGAGATTCAACAAAATATGTGGCGGGAATGGAATATGAGCCTAATGGTAAAACAACAAAAGTAATTTGGTTTATGCGAGGTAAAATGCAGCCTATTATCATTGGTAATTATTTTGCACAAATGATGGATGCGCTTGTTGGTGATAGTTTTGATCAAGGATTGCAAAATTTGAAACAAGCTGTTGAGACGAAGAAATAATATTTTCTTTAATAGTAGGATTTTATGTTTTGTTTTTTCGCACTGCACCTGCGTTATTTTATCTAATATATATGATTTATACATAACCTAAATCAGCATTAATAATAGTGTTGATTTAGGCTTTATACATCGAGTTGAAAGATTTATTGATTTACAGCTTACCTCATTGATTTATCCTATTTCGCTTAGTAAAGCATGTCTAAAAAGCTCATATTGAAGCTATAAAACTTTCTCTGGGGAAACTTTATTTTATGTAAATTGTGCACAATAAAATATATATAGTGTACAAAATCGGTCTCGTAGTATATATTTTAAACGCCTGTTGACGATTTCTTAGAATAATAAACCTTTAAAAATTTTAACCTTTTTCAACTAGCCCACGCTCATCTATTTGATTTTTAAGCATTATTCAAATTGCTAAATAAAAAACGAGAGCCAAAACTTAAGCGCATTAGTGCTCATTATTATAAAAAAAACGGAGAATAGTTTATGTCATTCAATTCGAAAAATATTCGATATCTCCTGCTATACGTCGCTACGTTAAGCGGAGTTTCTATAGCAGGATCCAGTAAAGATTTTTCCAGTAGCCAGCTGAAAAATAATGTTTATTCTGCTAAATATGCAGATATCGCATCGCAGCAAATTCTTAGTGGTAATGTTTGTGGTACTGATCAAAATCAGCAAAACTGGCAACTTATTCAAAAAGAAAATAAGCAACAGCTGGCGGATCCTAAAAGCTTTGCTAATCAATTGTTAAAACAGATATCTACTCAAAAACAATCCTTAACATCGGCAAAAGTTGCAGGTAGTGGGGAACCTGGGAGATATTATATTCCGGTTGTTTTTCATGTATATGGTTCACATTTTAATTGTGATAACGGTGGTACCTGTTTGACCGATCAAAAAATTATCGAAGGTTTAAATTTAACTAACGAAGATTTTAGAGGTTTGAACTCTCAAGATGGCCCTATTGCTGCGGAGTTTCAAGCGATACGAGAAAATCTTGATATTGAATTTGTGTTAGCAAAAAAAGATCCCAACGGGAATACAACAAATGGCATTGTACGTTACGCGAATGATCAGGCTGGTTATGGTGATGACGCGGCTTATAGTGACAAGATCAAACAAGATGCTTGGGATAACTTCAAATATATGAATGTTTACATCATGCGGGATTTGTACGCCGATGGTGATACCAATAATTCAGGCGTCGCTTGGTATCCACAATTGAGTATGTCGCAAGCGGGCACAGCAAGGGTTGTTTATAACGGAAATTATTTAGGCACCAATACCAGTGAAAATTTTCGCTCGGTATTGACTCATGAATTCGGTCATTGGTTGAATTTACCGCATGTTTTTGATGGTGATGTTTGCTCCGTGCATCAGGAAGCTTTCTGTGCGGCAACAGGTGATAGTGTTTGCGATACACCGCAGATGAGCAGCAGTATTTTGCAAAACAATACACCGAACTGTTTGGGTAAACCGACGAATACTGAAAATTTTATGCATTATTCCGATAATTACGCGATGTTTACTCAGCAACAGGTCCAAAGAATGACTGCTGCTTTACATAGTCCGTCGCGCGCGACACTCTGGACAAATAATAATTTGATCGCAACAGGATTAGATGAGTTGACTAGTGATGCGGATCATCCGTGGGATGGTTCTGGTGGAGATAGTAAGCCTCAGGGAACAGTCATTCAGGAGTTCACTAATCTGTCAGCACAAAAAGGGGACGCTGATGATTTTAGTATCAATTTGCCTGCTGGTATTCAAGCTGTTGCTTTTTATCTAGATGGCTTTTTAGAAGATCCAGATTTGTATGTAACTAAAGGTGCCGCGCCGTATAAAAATGGTGATACTTGGGTTGCAGATTATATTTCTTTTCGTTCCAGTGGTTCACCAGAGCTAGTGACTCTGACTAGCCCATCGAGCAACCAAACTTACCATGCTACTGTTGATGCATTTAGCGCTTATTCTAATGCAACATTACAAGTGATCAGCGCTAGTGATCCTACTCTATGCGATGGTTGTGAGAGAATTATTTTGCATGAAGAAAAAGGTTTAAGCGCAACTAAAGGTGATGCAGTTAAAACTTATCAATTTAATGTGCCTGTTGATGCAATAAAAACTGTTGCTGTGCTTTCTGGGGGTTATCAAGGTGACCCTGATATGTATGTGAGTATTGACTCAATACCTGACTCAAACACTTTTGACTGCGGTCCTTTTAGCGCTCCTCGTTTAAGTGAGTATTGTGAGTTTGCAAAAGGCGGTGAAGTTAATATTATGATTGAACCTTTTCTTGATTACAGCGAAGCGAGTTTGTACGTTTACTATGAACGAGAAGCTGATTCTGGATTACCGATAGCAGAAGCGAATGGACCATATAGTACTAACTTAGGTAATGCTATTGCGTTTAGTAGTGCAGGTTCAATTGATAACGATGGTAGCATTGTGAGTTATGCGTGGGATTTTGGTGATGGAAATACCAGTGATATAGCATCGCCGCAACATATCTATGCCACCTCTGGAAGTTTTATAGCAACTCTAACAGTCACTGATAATGCTGGTTATACTGCAACAGATACTGCGAATGTTACTATTACTCAATCTAATCAAGCTCCTGTCGCTCAGGCAAATGGACCTTATGTTGGAAATAAAGATCAGTTAATTAATTTTAGTAGCTCAGGCTCAACTGATCCTGATGGTCGCATTGATAGCTATTTCTGGAATTTTGGCGATGGACAATCAAGTAACCAAGCTAATCCTCAACATGTTTATTCCGCAACGGGCTCTTATGTAGCCGTATTAACGGTTACTGATGATCAAGGAGCGACATCAAGTGTTAATGCAGACGTTACTATTTCTGGTACGGAATATTGTGCAGCTAGTGGTAATACCGGTTATGAATGGATTGCGAAAGTCGTGTCTAATCAGTTTGAGCATGCAAGTAGCGCTGAAGGTTATGCCGATAATTCAGGTTTAATTATTCCTTTAACTGCTGGAGACAATTCGTTCAGTTTAACTGCGGGTGGTAATTATTCTGAAAAATGGGCTGCCTGGATTGATTTCAATCAAGATGGAATATTCAATAATACTGACGAAAAAGTCATTAGTGGTATTTCAGGAAAAGGAACCATCAATGCTTCAGTTGTGATCCCGGCAAATACTCAAAATATGACGACTCGTATGAGAATTGTCATGAAATATGGCAGTGAAGCGACTACCGCATGTGGCAGTATGGGGGATGGAGAAATAGAAGATTACAGCGTTTCGATTAGTCAGTCAGCCAACTTACCACCACAAGCTGATATCAATGGGCCATATTCTGGCACAGTTAATTCTAATATACAGTTCAGTAGTCAAGGTTCGAGTGACGCCGATGGAAGCATCGAAAACTATCTATGGAGTTTTGGTGATGGTCAGTCATCGACTGAAGCTAATCCAAGTCATAGTTATTCAACGCCTGGTGAGTATAGTGTGACATTAACGGTGACAGATAACGCTGGCGCAACTGATGTTAAAACGACACAGGTTAATATTATTGATGACACGACTAATCCGAATTTACCTAATGCCTGCTTGACTCAGTCACCCATTACTGGTGGACGATTGGAGGCTGGTCAGGTAGCTTGCCTTGGCTCACAAAACACAATTTGGCTGAGTTTAGGAAATGTTAATCAACACCAAAGCGTTGCGATTACCACAGGTCATGGACAAGGGAATTTAGATATTTTATACCGCAATGGTGGTTGGCCAAGTGAGACTAACTTTGATGCGCAATCAAATGGTAGTGGCAATACTGAGTGCATTTATTTAAATGCCGGTAGTCAATATTGGTCGTACCTAAAAATAAGCGGTAATGCGACAGGTGCTTCGATAGTGGTTGATTTTGATTCACCTGCTTGTCGATAATAATTATTAAATGAATTATTTTAAATAAATCAAATTGATATGGGTTGAACTTTAGGGTTAGTCATTTACTAACCCTTTTTTTGTCGGCTATGATATTTGAAGGAAATACTAGAAGCCGAAATAATAAAATATTAGCTAATTTGAAGAAAACTATTTGTTGATAATGAAAGGTGAGCCAGATTCGGGGATTGTTATAGAAATCATTGATACGGCATAAAAATTCTGCTGTATAAAATAACCGGTGGGACTTTATTTAAATTCATTATTAGGAACTAAATAAGAATTGGCAAAGCTACAAATTAATTCAAAAGTTGGTTAGAAAATAAATCATTAAATGAAATCCCTAAAAATTTGTCATGTGTCAATAGTGGTAATAAGGTTGATTGTATTAATAGGATATTTTTGAGAAAGCTTCATTTATGAAACAAGGGTAATTGAAATATATTCAACGTTTAGTTGTTTATTATTACTTGTTATTTTTATTTGAAAATGGTTGAATATGAGCGTCAATAAATTATTGACAGAAGTTAATGTTTTAATCTAAAACATCTAAACGCATACCATTTCATAAGTGGAAATTACACATAAAAGGAGCTTAATTTGAATACATTTACTAAATTTAAACTGACTTGTGCCATTGCATTGACTGCTGTAGCGACTCAGGGAGTCACAGCTGAAGTTAAATATAATATGACATGGGAAGGTCAAAACGGATATACCGCATCTGGATACTTTACCTATGATGATGCTATTGCTGGGAATACTGTTATTGGAGTTGAGCTAACTGACTTCCATATTCAAGCCTTTGATTCAGAGGCGAACGTGGTTGGTGAGTTTAATTTCGATGATATTGGAACACAATTTAAAAGATTCCGATTCACTTTTGATTCTGTTGGTGAAAAAATATTGTTGGCAAATGAAGGTGATCCATGGGGTAAAGTAATTGACCCAAATGGTGAACATGGAGATGTAAAGTCGTTTCAGGTTGGTGGCTTCACTGATTATTCCCATTCAACTTACGAATTTATGCTGGCGTCTAACATTGGTTGTTCTTCTTCGTATCCCGGTGAATATAAGCCTGAATTAGATTTATACACAGACGCAAGTGGTTATTGTAGGCCACCCATGGTTAGGGTGGACACTGGCACGCAAGGTAGCGGAATATCCGTAACACTGGTAGAACAACCAGATAAGTTTGTCGCAATCACTAGTCTGCCCGATATTAATAACAATGGTTATCCTGAAGTGGCCATTTTGAAAATAGAGTCTGAAAGGGCTGTTGTTTACATCAAAGATACTATAACCAATGAACAGATTAATAAAGTAAAAGGATTATTTACAACTAATAATAGAACGCCAATTGACCTATCAGTACAGGCTGATTCTAATGGTAATAGCTTTCCTGAAATACTTATTGCTTCGCAAACTAGTAATGGTGAAGCTATTATTCAAATTGTTGACACAGGTACATTAGAGATACTTGGTAAGATAATTCAAAAGTAAGTACATTTCTTAAACTAAGCTTTGGCTTTGATCAGAGCTTAGTTAACCCCAGCTCGGGATAAAATTAAACATAAGGGAACTAAATGCCTGTTCCACGATCAGATCTTTCGACCAAAAAAGAAAATGAAAGATGGGAAACAGGCATGAACAAATTAACTGAACTTTTCTGTGATGTCGATGAGAAGGTGAATGCCATAGGCAGAGAAACTAACCTAGGGTATTTTTGTAAAGTCTTTGTTCCAGAGTGGAAAAAGCAACTTCTGGCGGACGGAACGAGGAAGCGAAACCATCAGGGACGCATGACAATAAGCGAAGTGATGACAATCATTAATATTACCGACGTTGAAAGAAATGCTATCGTGATTGCTTAAGCCGATCTCAGGTTACATTAGTTTTCGACAGCAGGATGGCTCATGGGGGCCCGTTATCAATATGGGAGATAGCGTCAATTCCGATAAATGGGATGTCTATGCGAATGCCACCCCTGACGGTAAATATATCCTCTTTAACAGAGGCATGGATGACAAAAATGAGAATGTAGATATCTATTGGGTGGATGCGCAGATTATTGAAACTCTCAGACCTACACCTACAATCATGAAGTAAATATGCAGCTAGTTTTGAAGTAGGGGGTGAAAGTAAAGCTATACATGACAAACTGTGCCTGCCAGTTCGCTAAGTTTATGCTTATCAGTAATGTGAATATGACGCTCTTGAATGCTGATAAGCGCTTGTTTTTGAAAGCGAGTGACCAAACGACTTACCGTTTCTACGGCCAGACCTAGATAGTTACCAATGTCACTTCTTGTCATGGGTAGTAAAAACTCATGTCCTGATAGATTGCGACGTTTAAACCGTGTAGAAAGGTTAATAAGAAAAGCAGCGAACCTCTCGTCAGCATTCTTTTTATTGAGCAACATCATTAGCTCTTGTTCATCTCTAATTTCGCCACTCAGGACTTTAAAAAGCTGTTTTTGCAGGCCAGCCAGTTCACGAGAAAGTGTTTCTAGCTTTTCAAAAGGTATCGAGCATATTGAAGAGGTTTCGAGGACTTTAGCAAAACTAGGATAATGACTGGTGCTGATAGCATTTAGTCCGACAATTTCACCGGGCAGATAAAAGCCAGTAATCTGTTCTGTGCCATCGGCGCTAATGGTATAAGTTTTGATGCTACCAGAACGTATCGCGTAGATTTCCTGAAAATCATCCCCTGCACTGAATAAGAAGTCACCTTTTTTGAGAATTTTTTTCCTTTGAACAATACTATCAAGATGCTCGATTTCTGCATCTGCTAACATGACAGGTAAGCATAATTGTCGGATACCACAAGTTTGGCATTTTATTTCGCTATGCAATGATTTAAGTGATGACATGATATTTCAATAATTACCGATAACTTAGGCGTGATTTACTGACATTATACTCAATAATAGGGGCTTTTGTGCAGTAAATACGTTTTATTGATAATTATAATGGTACAAATAATCCCTAAAAAATTATGGATATTTGATTAGTTAAATAATTTTTGAATAAGAAGATATATTTAACATTTCATTAAAGTAAGCATCAAATACCATACAAATGGTGCGAATTAACAATCTTCCTTTTATTGTTACTTCAATGTTGGTAGGTGTTAATTGCAATAGTTGATCGGTGACAAAAGGCTCGAGCAACTTCAATTCATTGCAAAAATAAGTATCAAAATCAATTTGAAAGTTTTTTTCTATAGCTTGCTTGTCCAACTGAAAATGACAAATTAATTCAAATATGACCGAGCGTCTTATTTTATCATCTCGTGATATTTGAGCACCGCGCCAGCTGGGCAGTTCGTTTTTTTCGAGTGCTTCATAATAAGATTTTATATCTCGTACATTTTGATGGTAACTGTCTCCAATGGCACTAATAGAAGAAACGCCTATCCCTATCAATTGGTATTCAGGATGGGTTGTATACCCTTGAAAGTTGCGATGTAATTGATGGTTTTTTTGTGCTATAGCTAGTTCGTCTTGTGGTTTTGCAAAATGATCCATACCAATATAGAGGTAACCATAGCTTTGTAAACGAGAAATAATCGATTCAAAAATCTTAAGCTTGGTAATTGGTGATGGAAGCTCTTTACTATTAATGCGCCTTTGAGGCTTAAATCGATGGGGTAAATGGGCATAATTAAAGATTGATATGCGATCAGCTGAGAGTTGGGATATTTTTTCTAATGTTGCGTCAAAGGTTTGCTTAGTTTGAAAAGGTAATCCATAGATTAGATCGATATTAATTGATTGAAAATTAGCTTTTCTTGCAGCTAGAATTAATTCTTGGCTACTTTCAAAAGATTGAACCCTATTAATTGATTGTTGAACTTTAAGATCAAAATCCTGAACACCGAGACTCATGCGATTAAAGCCTAGTTCAGCCAAACGAGAGACATCTGACGGGGCTAAAGTTCTGGGATCAACTTCAATAGAAATCTCAGTGTTGTCCTCTTCCGGAACAATAAAGTGTTTGCGTATTACTGACATAATATGCGCTATTTGTTGAATACTTAAATAGGTTGGTGTACCGCCTCCCCAGTGAATCTGACGGACTGTTTTAGCCTGAGTGTGATGAGCAATGATACTTATCTCTTTTGTGATATTTTCGATATAGGCTAAGGCTGATGTTTTGTCTTTAGTAATGATTTTGTTGCAGGCACAGTAATAGCAAATGTTCTGACAAAACGGAATATGAATATAAAGAGAGAGTGTTTGATCAGGTTGTAAATCCTTTAAAGATTGTAAATAATCTGAGGCTTGATAATCGGTTGAAAACTCTAAAGCCGTAGGATAAGAAGTATATCTGGGGCCAGATACATTGTATTTTTTTAGTAAATTTTCATCCCACTCTAGTGTTTTCATTACTAAGCCATGCGTTAAGTGATTTTAAGATGAGAAGAATATCACTGAAAATAAGTGAGTTAATGATCTGGATCAGTTAATGAGAGAATAGTTCGAGATACAATGATCGAGATCAAGTTTGTATAATTTAAAATATATCAATACACTAATATAAATTATAATTCTGGAGAAATAGAGATATGCCGCTTACAAATGCTTTTGCTTTGCTTTATGACCCCAGCGAGCAGTGGAAAATTATCGCCAGTGAATCACGTAGTGTTAGCGATATTTTGTTTAAGTTTCTGGTGTTTTTTGCTGCAATTCCTCCTGTCAGTGCATTTATTGGTAGTACCTATGTTGGATGGAGTGTAGGTAACAGCGAAACTTACAGAATTACCACTGAGAGCGCTTTTTATCTATCGGTAGCGGCCTATTTAGCGATTATTTCAGGTGTCTTTATTGTGAGTTACCTGGTTAAATGGATGGCAAATAGCTATGGTGCTGCGCCAACATTTGGTCGATGTTTTAACTTAACGGCTTATAGCTTTACTCCTTTATTTCTTGCAGGAATTTTAGGTAGTTTTCCGATATTGTGGTTAGACATGTTAGTAACTTTAGTCGCAATGGCGATGTCCGTTAATTTACTTTACAAAGGGGTTTCCATAATGATGGAAATTGGACGTGAGCAGGGGTTTTTATTTGCCGGTTCAATTTTAACTGTCTGCATGGTTTGCCTGATGGGAATGTTTGCTGTGACTGTCGTCTTTTGGGGTTCAGGTTTGTCACCAGTCTATATTTCCTGATTGTAAATTCAAAACATACTTGTTTGTTTAGTGCTAACCTTTGCTAAACAAAAGAGGATAAAGCTATTGGATATTATTTATTGGCTAATTCCTTTATCGCTTATTATTTTGGCTGTCGCGATAGGAATTTTTTTCTGGGCTGTTCAGTCGGGTCAGTTTAAAGATCTTGATTCTCCTGCAGTAGAATTATTATTTGATAAAGATCCGTTAATCCACTCAAAAAAGAATAATACCATTAACGCTGATAAGACAAAAAAATAAAGTAACTCAATATGATAGAAACCTTTATCGTGAGCGCATTTGTTCTCGGATTGATGGGCTCATTGCACTGCATTGGCATGTGTGGTGGAATTATTACCAGCCTTTCCATGGCAACTACAGACTCGCCAAGCAAATGGCTTAAAACTTTAAACTTTCAAGTCGGTCGAATTGCCAGTTACTCAATGTTTGGATTTTGTGCTGGCTGGGTGGGATTACAGGTTAAAGAATTTAGTGCAATTCCTATATTAAAAATTATTTCCTCAATACTCTTAATATTAATGGGATTATATCTGGCGAAATGGTGGATGGGATTGCGCTACTTAGAGAAAATTGGAAGTTTATTATGGCAAAAAATTAGTCCTCTAAGTAAAAAACTATTGCCTGTAGCTAGTCAAAAACAAGCGTTATTACTAGGTGCGCTGTGGGGGTGGCTGCCTTGCGGTTTAGTCTATACTAGTCTAAGTTATGCTTTAACAACCGCAAATCCACTACACAGTAGTTTGTATATGCTTTACTTTGGGCTTGGCACACTACCGGGTACTTTATTGGTTGGAACAGCCAGTATTACGTTTAAACGTTGGATCAACTTACCTTTAGTGAGAGGCGTTGTTGCATTATTTTTTATTTTAGCCGGATTAGTTAGCTTATGGTTGCTTATTTTTCCTGAATTTACATCAACTCATCATCACTAACTATCTGATTTCAAAAATAAAATACCATTAAATAATTTAATGTATAACTTAAAGTACTAGAAGCTCTGTGAGAGTAAGCTGCTTAATTACGCTTTTTGTTGATTTAAATCAATAAAAATAAATATCAGGACGGCATAATTTTAACTGATGTAATGCAGTTGAATATTGACACTTGTTCAAGACAATAAATTTTGCTTTGGCTCTAATAATTTCAGAGTGTCAGCAGGCCTGAACATCATAAATATTGATTATTGAATACGATGAGATCAAAGATGTCTGAAAATACTATTGAGAATTATAATTATCGAGTGATCAGACAATTTTCCATTATGACTGTTGTTTGGGGAATTGTTGGGATGTTTGTTGGTGTGGTGATTGCTGCGCAACTTTTCTGGCCTGATTTAATATTTGGTATTGAATATTTAACTTACGGACGTCTACGCCCATTACATACCAATGCGGTTATTTTTGCCTTTGGTGGTTGTGGTTTAATGGGAACTTCATTGTATGTGGTACAGCGTACTTGTCAGGCCCCATTAATTAGCAATGGCTTGGCGGCTTTCGTTTTTTGGGGGTGGCAACTTGTTATTGTTTTAGCGGCTGTTTCATTACCTATGGGATGGACGAGTTCGAAAGAATACGCGGAGCTTGAATGGCCGATTGATATTTTAATTGCCGTTGTCTGGATTGCTTATGCGATTCTCTTTTTTGGCACAATTATGAAGCGTAAAGCGGCTCATATTTACGTCGCTAATTGGTTTTATGGTGCTTTTATAATAACAATTGCTGTATTACATATTGTTAATAGTGCTGCAATTCCGGTAACGCTAACTAAGTCCTATTCTGCTTATGCTGGCGCTATCGATGCGATGGTTCAGTGGTGGTATGGCCATAATGCAGTTGGTTTCTTCCTAACCGCTGGTTTCCTTGGCATGATGTATTACTTTATCCCTAAGCAAGCAGAAAGACCGGTTTATTCCTATCGATTGTCAATCGTTCACTT
>JAUIHB010000331.1 GCA_030432465.1 Gammaproteobacteria bacterium | reverse complement strand
ATTTCATGAAAAGCCTCATCCCCATTGGCAGGATCCATCTGGTAGGTTTTCTTATCTGCTTTACCTAAATTACCAGCGGATCCAACAGCATCCCGAAAAGGACCATAAAATGCGGATGCATATTTTGCCGAGTAAGCTAATATTTTTGTGTTAACAAAGCCTTCGGTTTCCAAAGCATCTCGAATGGCTGCTATTCTTCCGTCCATCATATCCGATGGTGCAACAATATCAGCCCCTGCTTCGGCATGACTAACCGCTTGCATCACCAAAATCTCCACAGTTTCATCGTTAAGTACATAACCTTGATCATCAATAATACCGTCTTGTCCATGACTAGTATAAGGATCCAGTGCAATATCGGTAATCACGCCTAACTCTGGAAATTTCGCTTTAATTGCGGCAACACTTTTTTGAACCAAACCGTTCGGGTTGTATGATTCTTCTGCCAGTAGAGATTTTTTATCACTGCTGATCACCGGAAAAAGCGCAATTGCGGGGATCCCTAACTCAACAACTTCTTCAAGCTCAGTTAGTAAGTGATCCAAAGTTTTTCTCTCAACACCGGGCATTGAAGTGACAGCTTCAATTTTATTTTCACCCTCTAACACAAAAACCGGATATATTAAGTCATCAGCCGATACTTTATTCTCAGCCATCAATCGTCGAGAAAAACCACTTGCTCGCATGCGGCGTGGACGGGTAAAAGGGAATGCAGTTTGACTCACGTAGTTTGCCATAATGGTTCCTTAGATTGCTCAAAGTTAGACTTTAATAGCATTATTAATGCATACAACAATTATTAACGGCTCATATTACCCAATCTTTGGGTTGTAAAAAATGGGCTGTTAGTTTTTCTTCTTCACTACCAACTTCAGCCTGCCAGTTATAATGCCAACCAACATCAGAAGGAAGCGACATTAATATTGACTCAGTCCGTCCACCGGTTTGTAAACCAAATAAAGTGCCACGGTCATAAACTAAATTAAATTCAACGTAACGACCCCGACGCATCTTTTGAAATGCTTTATGAGATTGCTCAAATGGCGTCGTTTTACGTTTTTCCGCAATCGGTGAATAAGCTTCAAGATAGTGATCACCGACACTACGCATAAATTCAAAAGACTTTTCAAATCCGGGCTCATTTAGATCATCAAAAAATAAACCGCCAATACCTCGGTGTTCATTTCTATGTTTAATATAAAAATAATCGTCACACCACTTTTTGTAGCGTTGATAAGCTTCTTCTCCCAGAGGCTCACAAGCTTTTTTCGCAGTTTGATGCCAATGAATACAATCTTCTTCAAAACCGTAATATGGTGTCATATCAAAACCACCACCAAACCACCATACGGGATCATGATTAGCTTTTTCAGCGACAAAAAACCGAACATTCATATGCGAAGTTGGCACAAATGGATTACTGGGATGCATTACTAAAGACACTCCCATCGCTTGGAAACTACGACCAACTAACTCTGGTCTAGCGGCAGTTGCCGAACCCGGTAACTGTGCTCCCATAACATGGGAAAAATTGACTCCTCCTTTTTCAAATACAGCACCATCGGACATCACACGTGTTTTACCACCACCGCCTTCAGCCCGAGTCCATTCATCAGTAATAAATTTAGCCTGACCATCAACGGACTCTAACCCCTGACAAATCTCTTCTTGTAGATTGATTAAATAGGCTTTTACCGCGCTGATATCGGTCATCTAGAAACTCTCAAATTTAGGTGTGGATACAAAAAGGTTACTGCTTAAATTAAACTGTTCAAACCTGTAGTGCATTTACTCGGACAGAAGTATTTTACCTGCTAATCACGAAGAACTCGATGACTACTCAAATCAATTATTCTTGAGGGCTTTTGACCACCACACTGGCCACTCACAATATAATCCAACTGAAATTGCCAATGATTACGCACAGCAAGAAGATTCACTAGCTCAGGCTTTCCTGTTTTATTGCAACTAGTTGAAACTAAAGGCAAATCACGATAATCGCAAATTGCTTTAGCAATAGGATGCTGAGTCACTCTAACCGCTAGTCTGTCTGAATTACCGCATAACAGCGGCGATACCTCAGAGCGACGTTTAACAAGCCAGGTGGTTGCTCTCGATTGTGGCTTATTAATGATTTGTTGTTCTTTAACTGATAAAGGCTGGATAAATGGCTTTGCCTGCTCTAAATCACTCACGAGAATGATTAAACCTTTTTCAGCAGGTCGATTTTTTAATTGCAGAAGACGCAACAGAGCTTTTTCGTTGCGGGGGTCACAACCAAGTCCAAAAACAGACTCTGTAGGATAGGCAATCACACCGCCCGACGATAACGTCGAAGCGATGCGTTCTAATTGCCAGCGGCTCAACATAACGAGTTAACCCAACTTAATGAGTTAATGCGATAAAAGCTCAGCATCTTATTTTCAAATTAAAGACTAATTCTCTTTTAATTTAGCATTTAATGCCGCATCTTTAGCGATAACAGCATCAGCATTGGCTTTACGATCATCGGCTACACGTTGTGCAACTTCAGGATCAGCAACACCTAACATCTGCGCAGCTAGATAAGCAGCATTTTTAGCGCCAGCTTTGCCTATTGCAACAGTCGCAACTGGCACACCAGCAGGCATCATTACTGTTGACAACAATGCATCCTGTCCATTCAACGGACCACCGTCCATAGGAACACCAATCACAGGTTTGGTTGTTAAACCTGCAACAGCTCCTGCAAGATGAGCAGCAAGACCTGCGGCACAAATAAAGACCTGACATCCTCGTGACTCAGCATCTTTCACATATTCATGTGTGGCTGCTGGTGTACGGTGTGCAGAGGTTACTTTCACTTCTGCGGTAATTCCTAAGTCGGTTAACACTTTTAGTGTGTTTTCCATGACAGGCCAATCAGAATCGGAACCCATTAAAATAGCGACAAATGCTTTACTCATTACCAATACCTATTAATGTTGTTTAATTTTCAACCAGAAAAACAGGGGGCGTATTTTAACAAAGCCTGATTTAAAAAGGGAAGTAATTCATGTAAATCTTCGTTAAACTGCACCAATTATTGATAAAAGCTATGAAGATACAAATGCCTGAGTCCCTTTTTAATCGTCAATTTAACATCAACGAGCAACAAAACTTGTTAACAGTGATGCAAGCAAGGCGGGATGTGCGAGGCAATCGCTTCTCTGACAAACCGATAGAATCTGCCGATATTGACACAATATTAGAGGCAGCAAACTGTGCACCATCGGTTGGCTTTTCTCAACCTTGGGAATTTGTGTTAGTGAATAACCCAGAAACCAAACAACAAGTCGTTAATAGTTTTCATCAAGTAAATCAACAAGCTAAACAATTCAATGAAGGTAAACAAACAGAATACGCCAAATTAAAATTAGAAGGAATTCAAGAGGCGCCTGTCAACATTGCCGTATTTTATCGGCCATCTAAAATGCCTGTCCTAGGTCAATCTTCGATGCCTGAAACTGGTCGTTATTCGGTGGTTTGTGCAATTCAAAATATGTGGCTAATGGCACGTGCCCTGAATATCGGTATGGGTTGGGTGAGTATTTTACAGGCAAACGAAATCAAAACACTACTCAATGCACCAGATGACGCAGAATTGATTGCCTATTTGTGTTTAGGCCACGTCAAAGAGTTTCTAGAACAGCCTGAACTTGAAAAACTCAAATGGGAAAAAAAGAAACCCATTAAAAGCTGTGTTATTTTAGATAGTTACTAGACAGTAACACCTAAAACCAAAAACACCAGTACACTGATCCCACCAGCAAATAATGCATAAGGTAACTGAGTTTTTACATGTTCCAGATGATCACATCCCGCCGCTAATGAGGACACAATTGTAGTATCAGATATTGGTGAACAGTGATCACCAAAGACACCACCACCGACAACTGCAGCTAAAATCAATTCAACAGGTAATCCACTGGTCAACGCAATCGGGACCCCAATGGGTATTAAAATGCCAAAAGTTCCCCAAGAAGTTCCTGTAGTAAAAGAAATAACCGATGCGCTGATAAAAATTAGCGCTGGCACTGTCCACAAAGGTAAATTTTCACTCACCATCTGGGAAACAAAATCCCCCGTTCCCAGTGCTTTCATGCTAGTTCCAAGCGCTAAAGCTAACATTACCGTTGTCACCAGTGGCAACAATTCGGACATACCTTCAAAACTCCATTTAACCAATGTTGTTGCTTTACGTTGCTGGTTTGAAAATCGCAACATCAGAAATGCCACTAAACAAGCTAATCCCACAGCCCATAGTACGGATTTTGAGCCCGAACCTTTTAAAATTTCCCCCTCTCCGGTATA
>JAUIHB010000014.1 GCA_030432465.1 Gammaproteobacteria bacterium | reverse complement strand
TCATACCTGGCATGCCAATCTCACCATTTTTAGTAGAATCTTTTTGGTTATTTATCCCTTGGCTAACACTCATTCTTATTTTTAAAGTATTCCTAACACTTTGTTATTGGGCTAAAAATAGAAAGACAGGTGTCGCTGTGCTCGCAGTATTTATTCAAATGTTCTTACCCGACCCGTACGTTGAAAAAACAATAAAAACAGTTCAAGTTGCAAAAGAAAAAAAAACAAAAAAACAACCTCAAAACAACTCGGACGGAGATATCAATTAAAATAGAATCTAAAAATATGAACCTGCTTAAATATCAGGAATCTACATTGCGCTATATAAGTAAAAATAAATTTAAAAAAACTGAAAAATATTAATCTTTTGTGTAACAAACGCTTACTCAACACATCTAACTAATGTAGTACTTTTGTAAACCCCAAAAAAAGGAGCCAAACAATGAGTCATTTCAAACAACACTCTAGTGATACAGCACCATCAGGTTCAACAAGTACGTTAAAGAAAATTGAAAAAGAGATGGGTTTTATACCCAACCTCTACCGTTATATGGCAGAGTCACCTGCCGCACTAAAAAGCTACTTAGATCTATCAGATATCTTTGCAGAATCGTCATTAAGTAAAAAGTACCAACAGATACTACTTCTCGCAATTAGCCGTAAGAATGAGTGTGAATTCTGTGTTGCAGCACATACCATGTTAAGTATCAAAGTGGCTAAAGTCGATCAAGAAATTATCGAAACCATTCGTAATGGTCACCCAACAGGAGATAAACAAATTGATGCACTGATAACATTTGCTAACGAAGTTGTCGAGCATCGAGGCTGGTTAAAAGAAGGTACCGTTGAACAGTTTTTAGAAGCCGGATTTAGTCAGGCTAATGTATTAGATATCATTGTCGGGGTATCGTTAAAAACGTTATCAAATTATACTAACCACATTACGCAAACCACAACAAACGATGAAATGTCAGACTTTAGCTGGTCAAAATCCAAATACTAACTTTAATCAGGCAGCTATTCCAAAGCTAAATTGACAACCATATAGCTGCCTGAAAAAATATTGTTCAACAAAATACACTAACTAAAAAATCCTCTTTAATCCGCTGATTTTTAAAGCTCAGGAATAACCAAATTACTTTTCCAATCATAATCAGAATCCCCCAAAACTAGAAAAAAAGGATTTAGTAATGATTCTTTCTGATTATAAATCATATTAGAATAATCAAGTTGGACTAATTGTCCTCCTGCCTCTTCAACAATCGCTTGTGCAGCAGCAGTATCCCACTCAGAAGTTAGTGCTAATCGAGGATATAGATCCGCAATTCCTTCTGCAACTAAGCACATTTTTAGAGAGCTTCCACGGCTTGTGAGTTCATAACTATCGAAGTTCTGACACATTTGTTCAACTTTATCTAGCCCATGTCGACGACTAGCAACAACAACAAAATGTTTTTTATTATCTTTTTGCTTTAGTTTACGAACCGTTATTTTTTTCGCAGGCTCATCTTCAACCTTTTTAAAAGCTCCAACACCTTGTGCAGCATAATAAGTCGTATCTAACACCGGGGCATGAATAACCCCTAAAATAGATTGTCCATTTACCACCAAAGCAATATTGACTGTAAAATCATCATTTCTCACAATAAACTCTTTGGTTCCATCTAAAGGATCAATCACAAAACAGGTTTCCCAGTTTTTTCTTTCTTCAAAAGTAATTCCTGTACTCTCCTCGGATAAACAAGGAATTTCAGGATATAAATTTTCTAGTACGGAAACAATTGTATTGTGTGCAGCTAAGTCAGCTTGAGTTAAAGGAGAGTCATCACTTTTAATTTTCACTTGAAAATCTTCACTGTTATAAATTTTCAGAATTGCCTGACCCGCAGCCTGCGCCACACCAATAAGATCTTCTAAAATTTGCTCTAGCTGTGTTTGGTTAAAAATTTTCTCTGAGGTAATATTTTTAGATTCAGACATATAGTTTCCAAATGGGTATAAGGTTAGCAGATAACAAAACAATTTAATCGAGATTAACTATTGGCTTTTAGTTGTCCTGCTTTGCGAGATATTGGTGGACAAGCATTAAACCTGCAATGGAACGCGACTCAGTAAAATCTTCCAGAGTAAGCAATTCATTTATTTTATTAAAAGGCCACAAAACAACATCAAGCGGTTCAGGCTCATCACCTTCCAACTTTTCTTCGTACAAGTTTCTTGCGAAAATAATATTCATCTGATGTGAAAAATAACCTGGAGCCAAACTAATTACTTTCAACTGCTCCAGTTCTCTAGCGCCATATCCAGCTTCTTCCTTAAGTTCTCTATTTGCAGCTTCAAGCGGCGTTTCGCCAGCATCAATTAATCCCTTAGGGAATGCAAGCTGATAGTCATCAGTTCCAGCAGAGTACTCTCTGATTAAAATTAACTCCTGCTTTTCGGTTAACGCGATAATCATCACAGCACCATTTTTACCCGCAACCATACGCTCATAAATGCGCGCGACGCCATTAGAAAATTCTAAAGAGATTTCTTCGACACAAAATAAGCGAGAACGTGCAACTTGTTTTGTAGATATTATTCTGGGTTTCTTTTTCATTGACTAACCAAAGAGCTGAAGTCATGAATGGCTTCAAAAGGGTGTGTGTTAATTATATCTTGTTTAAGATCTGGCTGGGAAATTCCATAACAATATTTAATACCATACTTTTTAGCAGCGGTCAGTATAGCAATACTATCATCAATAAAAAGCGTATTTTCTGGGTTAAACTCTAAATGTGATTGGAGCTTTTTCCAATAGTCCTGTTCTTCTTTAGGGTAACCATATTCATGAGAACTGGTCAATGCAGCGAAATACTGATTGAAGTTTGTTGTTAAAAGTTTTATCTCTAAGCTTTTAGGGTGAGCGTTTGTCACTAAAATAGTTTTTTTATTTTCACGCTGTAAAAATGCCAAAAAATCAACTGCACCTGGACGATATGCGACTTTTTCTCTTACGGAATCTTTAAGTTCCGCAAGATTAATTTGCAATTGTTCACTCCAAAAATCCAGACAATACCACTGTAATTTGCCTTCAATTTTTGCATAGCTGCGAGTTAGATGTAAGCGGCTTTGTTCTAAGGAAAGTGTGTTTTTTTCTGCATAGACTTTAGGTAAAAGTTCTCGCCAAAAATAGTTATCGAAAGAAAGATCTAAGATAGTGCCATCCATATCAAGCAACACTGTTTCGATATTTTTCCAGTCTATAATTGGATTCACTTAAAAGTCCAAAACTAATATATTTTTTGTTTATATTTAATAGGTAATCGGCCACCAGCAGGCTTTCCGTTATTAAATAAAGCAATACTGTTGTATAGACTTTCATCGATATTTGTTGCGACGCTACCAATAAATTCCAACATACCATCTGGTGTTAAAGTAATATTACCTTCCAGACCTAAAGCATTTTTTGTTTTTAGAAGCTTTATTTGAATATTTTTTGACTTATCATCAGTAATAGACTCAGCAGAAAAATCCCCAAGCGTAAATTCTCGACCATCATAACTCACCTCAGCATTGCGCCAATGTACTTTTCCACTCATTTGAGTAAGCTTTTTTCGTAATATCAGAACCGATAAATCACTGGAAGAAAGTTTTCCTTTTAATACTGTTCCTGGAAAAGGCAAATAACTTTCAAAAAGAGCAGCATTAAAATTCAAGTTGGCATCACTTACCTGTATTGTTCCGTTAGGATCTGGTGGTAAGTAAATAGCTAAATTTCCAAGAATATCTCCCATAGTTGAATTTAAACTTAACTTGAGATTAGCCGTTAATAACGCTAATAAACTCAAAGAGAATTCTGTATCTTTAAGCTCAATATTTCCAACACCAATTTGATTGATTTTGCCAGACCATATGGTACCGCTCATCCCAGTTACCGAAAATGCTTGACTGGCAGGGATAAAACTTTGCGCCAGTTTTGCTGGCGTCAAATAAATCACAAAAATAATAAAAATTAAAAATAATATTAAGAGTTTTTTTGTCATAAGTTTCTTTTAACTTCTTTGAATTTTTATGTCCATACTCGTCAAGCCATCTCGATCTTTGCTACGAATATTAACGGACGCAATAGTAATTTGATATTTTGTTTCTAACTCTGAAGCCCAACGCACAAAATCATTAAAAGGTACATTATCAAACCACACCTGCATTTCACTTAAGCCATTTTCCTTTACTCTAGAAACGCGTAAATTAAAACGACGTGTTGTAGAGGTGACGACAGTACTTAACGCTTGGTTATTACTTCCTTTAACTTGGCCTCCTGCAGCTAGCAACTGAGGCATAGCTTGCTTCCATGTTTCTACTGAACTTTCCCTCGACTCAACCTGAATCTCAAGGTTTGAAACACTGTCATTAAGCGGTTTAATCAAAACAAAAAAGAGTATTATCAAAGCAAAAAATACCCCAGCAATGATTACTATTTTTTGCTCGTTTTGTTCTAACGAGCTATACCATTGTTTTATTTGTTCCATTATTGCCTCCGAATAATCAGCCGACTTGAATAACCGTCGCCCCGTTGTGTCGCTGAAGACATATCAACTTGGTGACCACTTTGTTTCAACTCATCACGATATTGATTGAGAACAGCCAGATCTTTTGCAATCAAATCGACCCTTAACTCACCCCTCGGCGCATCGTAACTAATATTAGTGGGATATACTTTCGTTAAATCAGTTATTTTTTCTGTGGTAGATTGTAGCATTGCTAAAAAAGAACTGCTCCCATCACCACCCGCTAACGTTGATAAATAACTACGGAGTACTTTATCTGGATTGGATGGCACCTTACGGCCTGGAAATGCCTGCTTCCATAATGCAGTTCTCTGCTGCCCTAAATATTGCCTTTGTTGCTCAAGAGAAAACCAAGCCGATGCTTGATACAATAAATGAGTTCCCAAAAGAATGCCTGCAATAGCAGCCACTTTCATATACATCGCTTTATGTGGCGACTTTTCCGCTTTTGGTTCAAACTCTGCCTGTAAAAAATTAATCGGGGAACAGGTCGAGTTCGCAAAATAACTTTCTATCGAAGAAACTATCTCACTCTGTGCAGCAAACCTACCAACCGGTAATTGAGGCTCAAACAACTTAAACTCTTCTTCTACTTCACAAACAACAGTTAAAGGAATAGCTATTGGCAGCTCCTCATCTTCCGTCGTTTCAATTAATTGCTTTTGAATCAACCAAGAGAAATCAGCAATATCACAATGCCATGCAAATCCAGACTCATCTTTCACATAGATTTGCTCATCTTTCAGTATTAATAAGTAGCCTTCTTTTGGTGTAGGAAGTAAATCAAGCTCCATAACAACTTGATGTAATTTAATTTCAGCACTCTTAAATTGTTCGATTATTTCAGTAAAGTAATGTAGATTAATTGCTCTCACAGGGATTTTATTTTGTTGTGTTCGTCCCCCTAAAACAATAAATACTTTATCAACAGGCTCAGCCAATTGCTCTTCAAGCATATATGGTACCGCTTTTCTCAGATGCCGCTGTGCTTTGTTAGGCATTTCCACTTGATTAATGTGAATATCATTACAGTCTAAAATTAACTCTACCTGATATTGACTAGCCATATCTGCCATACATGCCAAATCAGCTTTAAGAATCTCACGTTCTTCAAGTTCATGAATGGGATTGCCTGTATCTATCCGATTTTCATCAAGCCACCATGTAAAACTATCGGTGTTTTTACTACCCCAAAATATTGTTAATTTATTCATCATTCTCTACCAAAATAACGTGAGACAACTTTAAAATTATTATCTGCATCTTTTTTAAACAATGTCTTCATATGAACTCGAGTTTTACCAATTTCGGCTTTAGCACTCATTTCAAAAAACTGGCTAGTTACATCAAATAAACCACTCGCAGCATCAGGCGCACTTTTAAACTCAGCCATAAAATCTTCAATTTTTTCCCAACCTTCTTCAGGTCGATTACCCAATGCCTGAGTCACATCTGAAAGTGATATATCAGGACTATCCAACATTGCCCAAATAAGTACCGCGGAATCAGGCTGTATCGTATTCACATTTAGTTTATTTACTTCTTTTTCCGGTAATACACAAACATGTGGTTTAATAAGCTCATAAATAACTTGATTAAAATCTTTTATTGCTCGCAACTCACTAATGTGAGCAATAGAGTTATTGGCAGTGCGATAAGGTATTTCTAAACCTTGATAATAAGAATCTTCCGCACCATCAGGTCCCGCGGGTTCCATGTCTTCATCTATCCAATCTCTTACCGCAGTAGCAAGAGCTTTACCTGTAATTTGCGTTTTATCATCAACTTTTTCAATCAGCTCCTCTAAAACTTTTTGTCCCGGTGTCTCCTGCGCAAACCCTGTTGGACTAGGTACAGGCGCTGTTCCTCCTCCTTTAGTATTTCCTCCCCCCTTAGTGTTCCCTCCTCCTTGATTTTGCCCTCCAGGCTGAGTAATGCTATTCAAATTAAAACAACTTTGCATATCTTTTATAGTAGCCATCATTCCGCCTCCATCAAGCGGAAAATTAATATCATCTTGTGCCCAAGGTTGACTTAAATTAACCGTTTCAGCCTTGGTTTCTTCAAATGCTTTTTTTAGCCAAATTTTGGCTAACTCTTCCATCCCCATTAAATAAGAATAAGCCTGATCTCGATTGATCAAATTGGTACTTAACAGTTTCTGATAAGTAACAGTTTTTGTTGCTTCAACCACTAAAATAATAATAAATGCCGCAATTAAAACCACTGTAATTAATACTGTTCCTTGCTGTTTTTTCGCAAACAGTGGAATACGTTTATAACTATTTTTATCTTTGCTCATCAGACTCTACCTTATCTGAAATAGCATACAAACGCTCAATAACGCCATAGTCGGTTAATTCCAGCTTCAACTTAACTCCAACAGGCAATAGCTGGGTTGCTTGCTCTTCATTACCCTCCACTAACGGCCAATATTCATGCCATTGCTCACCGTCAAAAAACTCTATTGACATATTTTCAACATTTTCTAAAATCGGACGCTTTAAAGCTAAATCTGCCGACATTCCATCACTAAAGCTATAACTGGTACGAATTAATGTTTTATCTTCAACGGTATAAATTAAATGTTCCAAATTTGAACGCGGTAATTGAGCAGGATTTCTACGCCCCAACCTAGTTAATCGAATATAAGGAGATGATGATTGGGTATCACTACTCAAACTCGCGACTGGATCGCCAAATTCATCTCTAACTATACGGGTTGTTATTTGCTGGATATCATTTGATAAAAATAAAAAAGCCCGTTGAACATTGTTAAGTCTGTCACCATTATTTTTTATATTACTTTTTGATTCTGTTGCTTTATTTAAAATGCTTAACGCACCTACGCTAATAACCGCCATTATGGCCATCGCAACTAATACTTCAATTAAACTAAAGCCATCAACTTTCTTTGTCTTAAATCCAGCACTAGACAATGAGCAATCCAATTTTGTTGGCGGACAATTTCGCATTACTTGCGTTCTCGCGGATCATTCCGTCTGCTAGCACCCGACTCACCAGTAGCATCTTTATTCGC
Organism: Gammaproteobacteria bacterium; assembly: GCA_030432465.1. GTDB lineage: Bacteria > Pseudomonadota > Gammaproteobacteria > Enterobacterales > Kangiellaceae > Aliikangiella. The sequence goes on along the minus strand of JAUIHB010000014.1, from coordinate 16,944 downwards.
GATAAAACCAACAAAGCGCGTTGTAGGCAGTTCATCTTTTTCATCATATCTAACTTCAACTTCAACTTGTCGAAGATCTTTATCTGTTGTTTTACTCACCGTCTGTAGCCAATACCATTTATGGTTTCGCATTTGGGCATCACCTCGTGTAGTACCAACATTAGGCCACTCTTCCTGCATACGTACTTCGGCCATCTGATTCATCGCTACCCAATGTGCAACAGTGCGTAAACTAATATTAACGTGTGCTCTTCCCTGACTATTCATACTACTTAATAACATTGTCACAGCCATTCCAAAAACAACCATGGCAATTAACACTTCGAGCAAAGTAAAACCATAACTTTGATTAGACTTAGGAAAACAAAAGAAACCTGTCTGTGAAATATGGCTAAAACTCACTTACTCATCCTGCTCTAAATAATCTGCATAGTCTCTCAAAATATCAGTAAACAAATCACCAGGAAGTGGCCCCTGATATTCTAATACTCCAGTTAATTCACCTTTAATTCTAAAAAAGACAGGCTCATTTTTGTTATCCTGATAATCTTCTATCGAGGCAACACCTATCGTAAATTGATTTTGTTCTCCAGTTGATAGAAAATAAATTTTAGGCGGCTCAATCTGTTCTTCTTCTTCGCCATCTTCAAAAATATCAATTTGTTTTTCAAAAATCTGAACATCATCTTCAGACTCAGCAAATAAATTATCACCATCAATAGCAATATTAACTTCTACTTCTTCAGGAAACTCATGCTCAGCTAATGCAGGATTGTCCTCAATTGTTGCCCAAATTGGTCCTTGTGACACAGGCACTTGAGATTGATTTCCATCACCACCTTTTGTCTCACCACCTCTTGTTCCGCTGCCTCTACTACTAGAGCTAGTTTTATTAGCCTGAGAACGCTGAGTACCTTTCTCCCCTTTACCTTGAGACTGCTGATTCGTCGACGGTAAATCAGTGTCTTGCAATACTAAAAAGCGATACCCTTTCTCGTCAATATCAATGCCATACTCTTTATCTTCAATTACTGCCAGATCACGAACCATATGAATAGCAGCTAACAATCGATTGATTTCTTCTCTTGCAATTTTATCCCCTTGATTACCAAACCTTGGGACAGCAACCGCAACTAATAAAGAAATGATCGCCATCGCAACCAAAATCTCCATCAAACTGAAACCTTTGGCTACAGATAAAAACAAACGATTGTTAGGCATATTCTCCACAAATAGTTAGCTTTTTAATCTTGAGATTTTAGTGATTTAATCACTTCTTCAATATTCCAATTACCAATATCAACAGCAATGCCTTCCCCACCTTCTTCTCCATCAGCTCCTAAAGAATATATATCATACTCACCAAACTCACCCGGATAAGCATACTGATATGGATTACCCCAAGGATCAGCCACTAGAGAATCCAGATAACCACGAGCCGAATAATTTTTAGGCTCAGGTGATGTTTGTGGTTTTTGAACCAATGCCTCCAACCCTTGCTCTGTTGTTGGCAATAAAAAGTTATCCGCATGGTATTGAATCAATGCAGACTTGATAGCTTGCAGATCTCCTTTGATTCGAATCATATTAGCCTCTTCAGTTTTTCCCATAAACTGAGTCACCATAATTCCACCAAGTATTGCCATAATTGCCATTGCAACAAGTATTTCCAGCAATGAAAACCCAGATTGTTTTTGCATAATTAACCTCATTTCCTTTTACATCAATTTATTTTATTTAAGTTAGCGCATCATTAAGTGCGAAAACAGGTAACATGATTGCAAGTACAATGGTAAAAACAAAAGATCCCATAATTAAAATCATTACTGGACCTATCATATTCATCATCGCACTCACTAAATTATCAAACTGTCTTTCTTGATTATCTGCCGCACGATCAAGCATTTGTTCTAGTTCACCAGAATTTTCCCCACTAGCAATCATATGCAACATCATTGGTGGGAAATAACCGCACTGCTGTAGAGATATTTTTAATCCAGCTCCTTCCCTGACTCTCACCGTTGCTTCTCTAACTGCAGCTTTAATTTCTTCATTCGTCATAACCTCACCAGCAATTTTCATCCCTTCAAGTAATGGAACACTACTTTGATTTAAGATTGCTAAAGTTCGAGCAAAACGTGCCGCATTCATACCGCGTATAATCTTTCCAATAATCCAGGCATTAATTTTCCATTTATCCCAAGCTAAACGGATCTTAGGATTCGTTAATGAATACTTAAATCCACTAAACAGTGCAACACAAGCAACTGCAGTGAGAGCACCCCAACTTTGAACAAACTCGCTCATGGTAAGTAAAGCTTGAGTCAACCAAGGAAGTTCCTGTCCTGATTGCACAAAACTCTTGGTAATTTCTGGGACAACATACCCCAACAAGAATGAAACAATGGCGACACTCACTACAGATAAAATAATAGGATAAACTAAAGCACCAGAAATTTTAGACTGTAGCTCTTGACGAGATTCAGTATAATCAGCAAGCCGCTCAAGCACTAAATCAAGATGACCAGACTTTTCCCCAGCGGCCACCATAGAGCGATATAAATCGGAGAAAACTGCTGGGTACTCAATTAATGCATCAGCAAGTGAATGTCCCTCAACAACTCTAGAGCGGATCCCCATTAACATACTTCGATGTTTTGGTTTTTCTGACTGTTCAGCAACAGCTTTAACAGTCTCTTCTACAGGTATCGCGGCACGGATCAGTGTGGCGAACTGACGAGTAATTAATGCTAAATCAGATGCACCAATTTTAGTTTTAAAGAAAGTTGAATTATTTTTTGTCGATTTATTTTTATTGCTGCCTGTTACAGATTCAACTTCTAGTGGTATAAAGTTTTTATCACGTAGTTGTTGACGGATTTGTCGAGGAGTATCCCCTTCCATAATCCCTTTTTTTTGCTTACCCGAAGGATCGAGTGCTATATATTCAAACGCAGCCATTCTTAATTGCCTTAATCTTCGCGCGTTACGCGGAGAACTTCTTCAATGGTTGTTAAACCCTGTAAAATACGATTTTTACCATCTTCTCGAATACTAATATTTTTTGCTCTTGCATGACGCTCGATTTCTTGTTCACTGGCGCCATTATGAATCATGTCTCGAATAACCTCATCAACCGGTAAGAACTCGTAGATCCCTTGGCGTCCACGGTAGCCAGAATTATTACACTCCGCACATCCGCCTGCATGGTAAATAGTTGGTGGATTATTTAAATCAAACCCGAGCAGTTCACATTCTCTTTGGTTAGCAAGTTCTTCTTTACGGCAATGCAGACATAATGTCCTTACTAGCCGCTGAGCTAAAACACCTAACAAACTTGACGATAACAAAAATGGCTCAATTCCCATATCCTGTAATCGTGTTACAGCACCAGAAGCTGTATTTGTGTGAAGTGTTGATAATACTAAATGTCCTGTCAAACTTGCTTGAACAGCAATTTGTGCTGTTTCCAAATCTCGAATCTCCCCCACCATCACAACATCTGGATCTTGACGTAAAATAGCTCGTAAACCACGCGCGAAAGTCATATCAACTTTACTATTAACCTGAGTCTGCCCAATACCATCTAACAAATACTCAATCGGATCTTCAACCGTTAAAATATTTCTTGAAGAACTATTAAGCAAAGTTAAACCAGCATATAAAGTAGTTGTTTTACCTGATCCAGTAGGTCCAGTAACCAAAATAATTCCATGAGGCTTATGTAAAACTTCGCTCATTTTTTCCATTAAATCTGCCGGCATACCAAGATGACTAAATTCCAGACGTCCTGCTTGCTTATCTAGCAAACGCAGCACTACTCGCTCACCATGACTAGATGGGATAGTCGAAACCCGCACATCAACCCCGCGACTTGCAATTTTTAATGCAATTCGACCATCTTGAGGTACACGTTTTTCAGCAATGTCTAATTTCGCCATAACTTTGATACGGGAAACCAATAAAGGTGCTAGTTTTTTACTGGGACTTAATACTTCTCGCAATACTCCATCAACACGGAATCTAACTTTCAAATCATGCTCAAAAGTTTCAACATGAATATCAGATGCATTAACCTTAATTGCTTCAGTTAATAGTGCATTAATTAATTTGATAATTGGCGCGTCATCGTCAGCTTCAAGTAAATCTTCTGTGACGGGCATTTCTTCGGCAAGCTTAAACAAGTCCATATCATCGCCAATATCTTCCATCGCAGCCATAGCTTCACCAGAATTATCCTGGTAAACCTGTGAAAGAATGGCCTCAAAACCATCTTCATCAAGTTCAGTAAATTTAACTTTTTGACCAGCGAAGCGGCGAGCCTCGGCAATCGCTAATAAACTTGTCGTTTTTTTGACTACCGCTTCTAGCGGTTTATTAGCCAAACTATCGTCTTCTTGCTCAGGCAGTTTAAAAACAACGCCCTGTCTTCTCGCAAATGTAAAAGGTAGCTTAGCTAAGCGACTTTCTTCGGTTGGCTCAATAACTTCTTCTGATCCGTCTAACGACATTTCACTGACTTTTTCAGTCGATTCTTCTTGCTGCATAAATTCGCTGATAGACATGACTTCTGTTATTCCTTCGAATCACTTTCTTGTTCAGTTTCTAACTGACCAGGAATTAATTCATGCGCTTTTAAGGACTCATCATAAGATGGAGGAAGTGCCAAACGTTCATCCCATACAGGCAAAACAGCGGATGTTGCAGATGGCATCAGTGATACGCCACGTTGCTGCCAGTCGAGTTGCTGCGCTCGCATATAGTTGTATTTACGCGAACTAATATCATCAAAACCTTTTGCGTCACTGATTATTACCGGGCGGATAAACACCATTAAATTGCGCTTTGACTTATTCGTTGCTTTCGATGAAAACAAACTACCAATCAAAGGAATATCACCTAAAACAGGCACTTTTTGGGCACTTTCCTGAATATTATCATCCATCAAACCACCAAGAACGATTGTTTGTCCATTTCCAGCAAGAACAGTCGTAGTAATTTGACGCTTGTTAGTCACAATATCTGCCCCCGTCGCACCAGCAATACTGGAAACTTCCTGTTCGATGGTTAACCTTACAGCATCACCTTCGTTAATCTGTGGTGTAATCTTTAATTTAATACCAACGTCTTTACGCTGTACCGTTTGAAACGGGTTTGAATTATTTCCACCCAAAGTCGCACCAGTAATAATAGGTACTTCCTGACCAATACTAATTGATGCTTCTTCATTATCTAATGTAGTTAAACTCGGAGTCGACAGAACATTTGAGTCAGTATCAGTAGACAAAGCCTTAATTAATGCTGCCCAAGATTTTTCATCGGTATAACCAAAAAGAGCTCCTGTAACGCCCGCAAGAATTTCTCCCAATGCAGCTCCATTATCTCCGCCAGTTGAACCTGGAGTCGTGGTCGTTGTTGTGCCGTCTGGAGCAGTAGTTGTTACAGTTGAACCTTGTGCAGGTAACCCTCGACTAGCAATAACACCCCCACCAACTTGCGCAATAGATGGAGAACTATTAGTGAAGTTTACAATTCCAGCCTGCGTAGCCCACTGCACACCTAACTCTTTTACTTTTGCATCAGAAATTTCAACAATAATTGCTTCCACGTGTACTTGTTTGCGGCGAAAATCTAATTGATGAATCACTGATTCAAAAGATTTCATAATGTCAGGAGCCGCTGTAATAACAAGCGAATTGGTTTCCGCATGAGCTTTAATAGAATAAGCTTTATCGTTACTACGACGCTGTCTCCCCTTTTCCTTGCCTTCTTCTTGCTCGATTGACTCCCCAACCCCTTCCAGTAAAGTTGCTAACTCTTCAGCATTGGCATACTTAAGATAAATTACTTTGGTATTACCGTTGTTACTCATCTCAGAATCTAAACGAGCAATCAAGGCTCTTAATCTTAAAGACGCCTTGCTATCAGCACTAAGCAATATGCTATTTGTTCTTTCATCAGCAACAAACTTAGGCTTACTCATATCAGGCCCTTTAGATTGGCCACTTTGCTTTTCCAAGCTTTCTAAAATGCGCACAACTTCGCCAGCCGATGCATGCTCTAGTTGAATAACTTCAATATCTTCGTTACTTTCTTTGTCGATCTGACGAATGATTTTAACAATTCTTTCTAAATTTGCAGCCGTATCATGAATAACCATGACATTGGTTGGTTTATATTGCGCCATATGGCCTTGTGTTGAAATCAATGTTCTCAATAATGGAACCAACTGGCCTACATCAATGTTGTCAACTTTGATAACGCGTGTAACTAACTGATCCCCTTTATATTGAATACCGTCTTCGGTATAAACAGGAACAGAATCTTGCTTGGCAGATTGCAACTGTTCAATTTTATAAATTCCATTAGTTTCTACTGCAGAAAACTGGTGCACTTGAAGAACACTAAGAAACAATGCATAAATTTCTTCTTCGTCCATTTCATGCTGTGAAATAACCGTAACTTTCTTATTTTTCACGCGCGGATCTATAATGAAAGTTTTCCCCGTAATTCGGCTGACACTTTCAATAAAAACCTCAATATCAGTTTCTTTTAGATTCAGCGTTGCTTTAGCCGCAAACAAGTTAGGAGAAGTTAATACTAAGCCTAAAGCGAAAGCTACAGGCTTAATTAATCCCAACCCTCGGGCAAATAGTTTGTTGTTTTTTGTTTGAGTTACCGAAAACACTATCTTCGTCCTACTTTATCATTTAAATTCAATAGCAAACTCAACTGTTCATTACCTCGTTGAATTTCCACATTTATTTCCTGCATTGAGCGAGCATCATTCATCAGCGACATGGTATCTTGAATATTAGTTAAACCCACGCCATTTATTGCTGTCACAACATCTCCTCGCCGGAGTCCCAATTCCTGAAACAACCTTTTATCTTTACCTGGCTGTATTCTAAAACCTTTCAACTCACCATTCACAACATGGGGTTGTCCAGTAATCACATCGGCAATGCTTTTAGGATCACTGGCTAGTTTTTCACGATATTCATTAAGCTTTTCACTTAAGCGTTTATCATCTCTTTTATCATTAACTTTTTTACGTGAATCATCTTTTTTTAACCGTGAATCGTCGCGTCCTCTATCAACCGACGGGCCACGCTCTTCTTCACGACCACGATCTTGCGACAAAACAATAGGCATTTCAGGTTGCTCAATTCTAAGCGCTTCTCTCTTACCGTTTGTGTCTAAAATAACCCGATCAAAGAAAACTTCACGTAAAAAAACTCTACCAGAAACATTCAATTTTTCATCAATAAAATAGACAGCTTGCTCACCTCGCCCATTCTCGATGATAGCATTGGCTTTATCAGCAGTATCAGCAGCATAAATCCCTCGCAATTTTAAATTTAATTTGGTTTCAACAACGACCTCATTCTTAGGCTCTTCGACTTTTTGTTGGACGCTGCCAAATAAATTTCTATTTAACAACTGAGAAATATTGGTTGTTGACTCATTTTTTGCCATTGGTCTGGCTGTCACTTGAAATGGTTTCACTTCGTTAGGTGCAGTAAAGTAAAGTACCCAAACCCAAAATATCTTAGCTAACAAAAATGCCACAATTATCCAGCATACCCATTGTAATTTGGGTAACCAATTATTGTAGTCTTTATACCAGCCTGCAGTTGCTAATTGAGAAAAATTCATTCTTTCCATTTACTTAATACTTGCCAACACATTGACAAACAACATTAACTAATGTGTCTATCATTGTTAGACACTGCTCTTTTTATACGCTTTTCGGCATTCTTTCGGCATAACTATTATTTAATAATAGACGGAGAGAAAACGAAAACACGACTAATTTGATTCTCAAGAATAATTTCACTGTAATTATCTGAGATGTTTTTAGCAAATCATTTCTTCGCTCAAACAACACTTACTGTTAAGTTAAAATATGAACTGTTAAAGTGTTGAGTTGTTAAAGTATCAGTTTTGCACAAATAAACGAAATATTCGCGACCAAATCGCACAAATACCAAGATTTGATTTATAGTTATTAATTCGTTGCCCTAACTTAGCCACACTTATTACGCACTATCAACGCCATTTGCGCTAAAAAGGGGTCAAAGAATAACAAAATAATCGTAACTGTTGTAATTTTTTACTGTGAAGTTGGAAAAATGTCACAAGAAATTAAAGTTAGACTCGATAAATGGCTCTGGGCTTGTCGCTTTTACAAGACACGAGCTATTGCCAAAACAGCGATCGAAGGCGGAAAAGTCCACTATCTGGGACAAAAACCAAAACCAGGAAAAATAGTTCAAATTGGTGATACCATAAAGTTCAGGCAGGGGTTCGACGAAAAAACGGTTGTGGTAGAACAACTTTCAGATAATCGCGGCCCAGCGACTATTGCACAAACATTGTACAGAGAAACGCCTGAAAGTATCAGTAAAAGGGAAGAAATTACTCAAATGCGTAAACTGGCAGCGCCACAAACAGGACGAAAACCCGACAAAAAACAACGTCGCATGATACACAAATTTAAAAATATTCATGATTACAACCCTAACTCTGAAAGCAGTTGAAAAAAGGTTCTTATTGGCGCAACCTTTTAGGCTCTCAAATAAAATAAATATAGCTTTTTTGTCACTTATCGCAGCTAAAATATTACCTTATTTATCAACAGGTTAACTTAAAGCGATACATCTATTGCAATTTGTTTAATTTTTATTCAAAATCCAAATAGCTACTCACTAATATCTAGTGTATAATGCGCGCCTTTCGCCTACAGCGGCCGAATCTAAAGGTTTATTTTTTTCAATTTAACGAGTAGAACAATGTCTGATTTATCTAAGTACAGAAATATAGGTATATTCGCTCACGTCGACGCGGGTAAAACCACGACAACAGAGCGTATTTTAAAGCTTACCGGTAAAATACATAAGACCGGCGAAGTACATGACGGTGAGTCTACGACTGACTTCATGGAACAAGAAGCAGAGCGTGGTATTACCATTCAATCAGCTGCAACAACTTGTTTCTGGAAAGATCATCGTATGAATATCATCGATACTCCCGGACACGTAGACTTTACAGTCGAAGTATATCGCTCATTGAAAGTACTTGATGGCGGAGTCGGTGTATTCTGTGGTTCTGGCGGTGTAGAGCCACAATCTGAAACTAACTGGCGTTATGCTAATGAGTCAGAAGTTGCTCGTATTATCTTTGTTAACAAACTAGACAGAATGGGCGCTGATTTTTATCGTGTCGTCAAACAAGTTAAAGATGTGCTCGGCGCAAACCCGTTAGTCATGACACTACCGATTGGTATTGAAGAAGATTTTGTTGGTGTTGTGGATGTACTTAGCCAAAAAGCTTACGTATGGGATGATTCTGGTTTACCTGAAAACTATGAAGTTGTCGATATACCAGCAGATATGGTTGAAAAAGCTGCAGAATATCGCGAAATGCTAATTGAAACAGCTGTAGAGCAAGACGATGAGTTGATGGAAAAATACTTAGAAGGTGAAGAGCCATCAATTGAAGACATCAGTCGCTGCATACGTAAAGGAACAAACGAGTTAGCTTTTTTCCCGACCTACTGTGGCAGTGCTTTCAAAAACAAAGGTGTTCAATTAGTTCTTGATGCTGTTGTTGATTACTTACCAAGCCCAACTGAGGTGAAACCTCAACCAATTACCGACGAAGAAGGTAATGAAACTGGAGAAGTTGCAACAGTAACAACCGATGGTCCATTACGTGCGTTAGCATTTAAGATCATGGATGACCGTTTCGGGGCATTAACCTTTATCCGTATTTACTCAGGAAAACTTAAGAAAGGCGATACTGTTCTTAACTCTTTCACTGGTAAAACTGAGCGTATCGGTCGTATGGTTGAAATGCATGCTGACGAACGAACCGAGCTAGATTCAGCACAAGCTGGAGACATCATTGCTGTTGTAGGTATGAAAAATGTTCAAACTGGACATACTTTATGTTCTCCTGACAGTCCTGCAACCCTTGAGCCTATGGTTTTCCCAGACCCAGTTATCTCTATCTCTGTAACACCTAAAGACAAAGGTGGTTCTGAGAAAATGGGGATCGCCATTGGAAAAATGGTAGCAGAAGATCCATCTTTCCAAGTTGAGTCTGATCAAGAGACCGGCGAAACAATTCTTAAAGGTATGGGTGAGCTTCACTTAGATATCAAAGTAGATATCTTGAAGCGTACATATGGTATTGAACTAGAAGTAGGTCAACCACAGGTAGCTTATCGAGAAACTATTACTCAAGAAATCGAAGATAGTTACACTCATAAGAAACAATCTGGTGGTTCTGGACAGTTTGGTAAAATTGATTATCGCATTAAACCTGGTGAGCCGGGTTCAGGTTTTGCTTTCGAATCAAAAGTTGTTGGCGGTAACGTACCTCGTGAATTCTGGCCTGCAGTTGAGAAAGGCTTTAAAGGCATGATGCAAGAAGGGGTTCTAGCTGGTTTCCCTGTATTAGATGTTGAAATTGAGTTATTTGATGGTGCATACCATGCGGTTGACTCTTCAGCAGTTGCTTTTGAAATAGCTGCTAAAGGAGCTTTCCGTCAGTCAATTCCTAAAGCTGGCCCTCAATTAATTGAGCCAATTATGAAAGTTGACGTTTTCACTCCAGAAGATCACGTCGGTGATGTTATCGGAGACTTAAACCGTCGTCGTGGCATGATCAAAGATCAGCAAGCTGGTACAACTGGTGTTCGTATTAAAGCCGATGTCCCGCTTTCTGAAATGTTTGGTTATATCGGACATTTACGTACAATGACTTCAGGTCGTGGCCAATTCTCTATGGAATTCTCTCACTACCTACCATGTCCTAACAGTGTTGCAGAAGCTGTTATTGCAGAAGTTAAAGAACGTAACGCTAAAAAATAATTAGTCAAAAACTAAGAGTTTTAATAACCCCGTAAGTACTAACTTATGGGGTTATTTTTTCACCATTAATTTTTTCAAATGACTCGCTGCGATTAACTTCACAAACATTGATTACTGACTCTAATGCTTTATCCATCTCTGCTTCTGCTGAATAACCCAAACCGATAACTCGATCAAATTGCATCCCTTTAATTTTTAGCAAAGGCACCTGTTTGGTGTTATAAAAACTCGGATGATTGGGAACTATCGCAGCACCAACACCGGCAGCAACTAACTCTACCGCATATTCCACAGTTTTAATCCTCGCACGAATATTCATTTTGATCCCTCTAGGTTCCATAATCCGCATTAATGTTCGAGTAACTAAGCTCGGACTACGTAAAATAAAATTAAGGCCATCTAAATCCTCAAAACTCAACTCAGACTGATAACTTAACGGGTGTCCTGGGGGTAACGCCATTAAAAACTCATCTCGCCAGAAAGGTTTAAATATTTCACCAGGCTTAACCATATTGGAAGAAATAATACGTGCTTCACAGTTCAGTTTTTCTGCATCAACCAATGTTAGCTCCAAACCATCTACAGAGTCGATAATCTCTTTGATCAAATGGCTCATACGAGACGCACCTAACGCAGGTACAACTCCCAAACGAAAAGGTTGAATGGCAGCTTTTTGTTGAAAAATCTGCTTAATTGAGCGAGCTTGACCAGTTAGCTGTTTAGACAAAGGATATAGCCTGTGACCAGCGTCAGTAGGCGTGACTCCGCGGGTATGCCGAACAAATAATGCTTCACCTAGATAATGTTCTAAGTTTTGAATAGCTGCAGATATTGATGGTTGAGAGACAAAGCAGTGCTTTGCTGCAGCACTGATACTTTCTAGTTCATAAGTCGATTCAAAATAACGTAATTCACGTAAATCCATATGATTTTCCTATATCGAATATACGCAAACAATATTATTCCTTTATCACAAAAATAGCTATAGTTGCGCCAAATTTATAATATCTCAATTAGCAAACCATAGGCAAAAGAACCATGAACAAACCTGTAACTTCTTTACTTACTATCGAAGAAGTCTTTGAAAATATGTGGCAGGATTACTTAGCCCTAAATCCTGATGCACTCAAAATTTATCAATTATTTAGCCAAAAAGATACCGTAGTTAACGACCATGTGGCTTTCCGTACTTTCGGACTACCCGGCATGCGAGTTGAAGATATTGCGCAACCACTAATTGAAGCAGGCTATCAAGAAGTTGAAAGTTATAACTTTGAAAAGAAAAAACTCCGCGCTAAACATTATGCTCACTCCAGCATGCCTCTCGTCTTTATTAGTGAGTTAAAAGTAGAAGAATTCTCAGCAGAGCTACAATGGTTAGTTAAAGCGTTAGCCATGCAATTTAACCAGCTCAATGTAAAAGAGCAAAACTTCCTATACTCTGGTCGTCCTTGGCAAGTATCAGGTGAAGTTTATGAACGTTTACTTGAAGAAAGTGAGTATGCAGCTTGGGTTGCCGCTTTTGGCTTTAGACCTAACCACTTTACAGTTTGCATTAACGACCTCACCCAATTTACAGATATTCAATCAGTCAATCAGTTTGTCAAAAGCCATGGCTTCACTTTAAACACCTCTGGTGGTGAAATAAAAGGAACCCCAGAGTCGTATTTAGAGCAGTCCTCAACAATGGCTAATATGATTGAAGTAGAGTTTAGTGATTGCAAAAAAGTCATTCCTAGTTGTTTTTATGAGTTTGCTCTGCGGCACCCACTCGCTAACGGTGAACTTTTTAAAGGTTTTATTGCATCATCTGCAGATAAAATTTTCGAAAGCACCGATACAAAAGCTGCATAATTTTTATCTCCTACTTTCAGAAGCCTGCAGGTAAAAGAGCGAGGGTATTTATCCTCGCTCTTTTCACAAACTCTTCAATAACCATTCAATATTATTACCTAACAACCAACCGGTAATTCATACCTCATCTAGCTAGAATATTCCCTTTAACTCAGTATTAATTAGCACTTATTTATAATCTTATTTTCGTATGCATCATCACAGGGTATAATGTCACTTTGCAGTAATACTAATAAAACTTTTATGTCTGACAAAATTCATCGATTTATTTTTGATACTTACGGTATCCGTGGCGAGCTTGTTAATTTGACAGACTCAGTGAGTAGAATGCTTCAAAACCATAATTACCCGGCAACAATAGCTGACTTGCTGCAACAAACTGCAGCTGTCAGCATTTTGTTAGCCACAACATTAAAGTTTGAAGGTAAAATATCTATTCAATTACAAACTTCCAGTCATTTAAAAATGCTCGTTGTACAGGCTACACACAAGCTTGGTTTTCGCGGACTGGCACGCTACAAAAAAAACATTGACTATAGCAAGTTAAGCTTTCAAGAATTGATAAAAGATGGTCATATGTCGATCACTATAGAACCTAAACAGGGTAAACGTTACCAAGGAATAGTTCCACTGGACGGTGAATCTCTCGCTCAATGCGTAGAAAATTATTTTAATCAGTCTGAACAACTTGAAACTCGTATCTGGCTATTTAATGATAATACTCAAACTTTTGGACTTATGCTTCAGGCTCTACCAGATATGCTAAGTCAGGACTCTTTCGAACATCTCGTTTACTTAGCATCAACATTAACCAAAGAAGAGTGTTTATCTGTTGATGCAGAAATTATTTTGCACCGGTTATTTCACCAAGAAAGCATAAAAGAATTTTCAGCAGAGTCAGTAAAATTCACTTGTGGATGCAGTGAAAAGAAAATGTTGGACTCAATAAAATTACTGCCTGAAGATGAAATTAACGAAGTCATAAAAACCAAAGGTAAACTTTCAGTACGTTGTGAGTTTTGTCTCAATCAATTTCACTTTAGCGAAGTCGATATCAAACAAACTCCTAACTTAGTCTGTAACAATACCCAACATTAAGAATTATTAAACTAAGGACGGCTCACTGACACAAATCTGATTTCGACCTTTTTGTTTAGCAGAATATAAAGCTTCATTTGCGCGCTCAAAACACTGCAGCATATGCTCGTTTCCAAGTAGTTGAGCAATTCCAAAACAACAAGTAATTTTATCTACACCGCTAAAGTGAAAGTTTTGGATTGCCGAAGTAATCCGTTGACAGAGTTTTTTAGCCTCTCCAATAGCAGATTGGTTACACCAGATAACAAACTCTTCCCCTCCCCACCTAGCGACAATATCTTTTTCTCGAGTGCAATTACTTAGAAGTTGAGAAAGTTCTGCCAAGACACTATCTCCAGTAGCATGATTATAAGCTTCATTAATTTCTTTAAAATGATCGACATCAATAACCACTAAACAAATAGAAGCATCTTTATTTTTTTTTGCACGAAGATCATTTTCAATCTGTTGATTAAAATAGTTACGATTATATAGTTTTGTCAGAGGGTCATGATTTGATAAATATTCTAACTCAACACTAGAGTTTTCCAGTTTTTGATTGAGTTTTTCTATTTCTTTCTCTTGGTTACTCAATAAATATTTATAGTGCCTTACAAAATAATAACGGATCATTGCTAAGCTAAAAAGCACAACAAGCAAGTTAGCCACTAACCAAATTGTAGTAGTGTTTATATCGTCAAGCATGCACTTATAGTTCCATGTTGACACACAAAAGTATATTCATAATTGGCATCAAATTAAAGTTTAATGATTTCAGGAAAACATAGAATGCAGCTAAGACTTCAGTGATAAATTTATCTATACCACCTTAACGCTCCCTGTAATATGTATATCGAATTTACATGTTTTTAATATATAACTTCAAAAATTTAAATCCATTCCCACAAAAACTGAGTTAACACTAGGTCAATATTTCTTACAGCTATTTGTAACAAAGAAATGAAACGCTAGTCTAAATTCTTATAAAAGAAAAAGCGAGATATTCATGCATAAACATTATGAAAAATTAGTATACCTGCTTTTTGTACCCAAAAACAAAAAGCGCCCCTAAGGGTAACGCCGATCAGTTAAGAGTTGACATTCGGCGAAATGAGATCAAAATCCAGTGATCACTCATCACTGGATTTTTTTATGCTTTCCAACTGGCTTATCGATACCGAGTTATTTGCTGCTCCAGAGGACTTGTCCGTTTTTCAGAAAGAGCTTCCGCTAGAATGGATACAACAAGCCCTAGATAAAACCAATAAAGCAAGTATCCGTAGACGAAAGCTCCCCGCAGAATTAGTGGTCTGGCTCATTGTTGGTATCGGCCTGTATCGAAATCGCCCTATTTCCGAAGTGGCTTCGAAATTAGATTTAAAACTGGTCGATAACCTCGGAGAGACTGTTGCTCCCAGCGCAATCCCCCAAGCTAGGCAAAGGTTAACCGAGGCGCCGTTGAAAAGCTTATTCGAGATCACTTCCCATCATTGGTGCCAACGTGAAGATAATGCCGACAGGTGGAATGGTTTAAAGCTGTACTCAGTTGATGGGACTCAGCTTCGTTGTGCAGATACCCCCGAGACGGCTGAGCATTTTGGTTACATCCAGCATAGTAAAGATAAACACACCGAATATCCTATTGTGCGCTTGTGTGCCTTAATGTCACTTCGTAGCCGACTCATTCAAGACGTTACATTTGGGCCAAGTAACCAAGGTGAAATCACTTATGCTAAACAGTTGACCCATTCCGTGCCATCACACTCATTAACGATATTCGATCGCTGTTACTTAAGCGCAGAGCTAATGATTAACTGGCAACGAGCCAATGAACAGCAGCACTGGCTAACACCTATCAAAAGCAATACTCTATACAAGGTGTTAGAACAGTATGGCGACAATGACTTTCTGGTTGAAATGCAAGTATCAGCACATGCTCGTAAGCAAGATCCGAGTTTACCTGAAACATGGCAAGCTCGATTAGTCACTTATGATGAACCAAAACAAGACAACCATATCAGGGGTTTACTTTGTTCGTTGAGAGATACTCAACTGTATTCTGCTCAAGATATATTAGATGTGTACTTTGAACGATGGGAAATTGAAAACGGTTATGGTGAAATAAAACAATACCAATTAGACGAAAGTATTTTACTCAGAAGTCAGACGGTCTCTGGAATTTATCAAGAGATTTGGGGGCTATTAATTGCTTATAACCTTATCCGAGTGGAAATCAGTCAGATTGCCAAAGAAGCGAATGTTTCTCCACTGCGGATCAGCTTTGTTATGGCTATGCGATATATACAAGATGAATTGCTCTGGTGTGCGATTGCTTCTCCGGGGACTATTCCAAAAAAGCTCAAGGCCATGCGGGAAAATGTTAAGCAATTTATCTTGCCTAAAAAAAGAAAACGGCCCAAAAAGAGGACCGTTCGTATATCTAAAACCCGTTACCCCATTCAGTCAAAACATGCTTAACTGAATGGTGTTAACATCTTAAGTGGCTTTTTTACATTATTAATCGTTTTGTTTTATTAAGGCTTTATGGATTGCTCGGTTTGGTTAGTTGCCTGATTCGTTAATGATGAGTTGCTATTGACAGCGCGCTAACTCGAAAGCGACTTCATTTTTTGTGGCAAGCTTTTTGTGTTGTTCATCAAAATACATAAAATGAATATTACTTCGGTGTTTACCACAGCTAAACTCAGGAAAAAGTTTTGGGTTATTTATAGCTCGTACTCTCAATAGCTGAATAGGTTGCTCATTGGTTTCAATAACAAAACTTCCCATGGGAGCATTATTGGGTTGCCATGAGCCATTTTCACGCGCGATTCTTAAAATAACTTCAATACTGGTTTTTACGCCTTTGATATTACTAAGCCAGTTTGCAAGTTGCTCTTGTCGGTTTGTCGCTGGGGAGTTTAAAAACAAATGTAGATCGGGACAGTCAAATTGACAAGCACCGCCAGGTATACTCATACGATGTTTAATATTGTCGATAAACGGTGTTTTGCGTATTGGATCACCAAACTTTCCTTGGTAAGCAAAGACCCACTCTTTAAGTTGGCTTATTTGAGCTAAAAAATTTTCTAATTTTTGTAAGTCTACATCGGGTATTTGGCGTAATTGAATA
>JAUIHB010000330.1 GCA_030432465.1 Gammaproteobacteria bacterium | reverse complement strand
GATGCTATAGTCGTCATCGTCAAATTGTCCGCAACTTTTTAGTTGGTTACATACGGGGTTATTTTCCTCTTTAAACTTGCTCAGTAAGGTTTGATTGAAATTAAAATTACCTAAGATAGTAATATCACCATTAGCGCACCAACCTGACTCTATGGGTTCATCATGGGCAGATAAATTCAAAGATAAAGATAAACTTGTTGCTACGGTAATTAATTTTAATAAATGAGTTAATTTGCGCATTGATACTTCCTCTTAATGAAACATGCGCTTAATTTTATTAATGAGTTAAGCGCATATCAAAAACTTATATTTTTAACTGACCTGTCAATGAAACCATACGCTTTATCTAACTAAAGGTTAACTAAAAACTGGGTAAAAGTTGGGAAAAGTTTTGTAACATATTGAATTTTAATGATTAATTTTTTTTATGAAGTGCCTTTATCTGGATCCAGATCTCCTGTAGCTTTGGTATTCATTTTTACTATATTGGCTTTTCGCGGAGAAACGGACTCTCCCGATGCCATTAATGGCCCAACCTCATCATCATGTCCATGCTCACACTTAAATGGTTTAATAAGGTTTGTGTATTGTTCAATGATTCGCATAATACCCTCTGGGGCTTCAACATGTTTAAACTTCATACCTACATCGACAACATCACTACGCCGTCTTAAACCTTCATCCGTTTTTGGAGATAGTTCAACCTTAAAGGCGCTGCGAGCGGCCTTATAATTGTCAACTTCATGAGTCGCTTTCTTTAATTCACTTTCGCTAATTTGGATTGAAAAATCAAAGTGCATTTCGTCTAGTGCAATACCTTGTGGCTGGACTAAAGAAATGAGTGGGACTAGCATATCGTGTTGATCATCGACTTGAACTCTAACCATTTTTGCCGCTAAAGTTCCATCATCCTGAGTGTCAAAAAACTGCTGGATCAACATGACATATTGTTGTGCTAACATACAGCCAGTGCTATTAACCGCATGATGGATACCTCGAGTGATATCGGTTAGCATTTGTGCATTTTTTTCTTTTTTACCAAATATCATTTTTACTTTAACTCTATTGTTTATATTAACGCATCTCTTATTTGGACGCAGTTTTGAGTAATTTGTCTAATTGTTGGTGAAAATCTATTCGTGTAACTTTTAAGTGAACAGAAACATGTGGACTCGTATTGGTTAAACGAATGGATGAGTCTTCAGTTTGAAGATTAAAAGTTTCAGGTTTTTTTAGAGTTTGTTGTGTCGGGTAATGAGTATGTGGCGTCTGGGTTAATTTCACCCAGATATTACGCCACATATTACGTAACGTTTGAATCATCCTTGATGCTCGCATTATTTAGATTTTCCTCCAGCGGCAGCTTTCTCTTCGGTATTACCCAAACTGGCGACAGTTTCTGTGGGGAATGCATCGGTGTTAGTGATCTCACTATTGGCTGGTAAAACGGTTGGTTTAGTCGCGGCCTCAGTTAGAAAATCGATAACACGCATTAATGCTTCCGGAGGACCTTGACGTTTGATTGAGGTATGAATTGAATATTTAGCACGAGTATCTGTTTTTCGAGTTTGTTCAGATTTATGTGATACTTTCCCATGTACTTTAACCTGGAATGGACCCCAACCCATGGATGCTTCAAATCCGCCTTCGGCAGAAGTATTGGTTGTAGATTCTTCTGATTGTGATATTTCTAATTCAAAATCTATTGAACCTTCTTCAACACATATATTGGGATGAGTGATTGCAGAGAGCAAAGGTATGCGCATGGATTTTTTAATAATGCCTTTATAATTACCTTCAGTATCAACTATAGTTTCATCGTACTCAAATTCGACATTAACGGCCTTCCCATCTTTAATGCAAACGGTCATTAAAAAGTCGGCGTAAGCTTTACTTGCTTGTATTTGCGCCGTAATCATTGCTCGGAGTGGGGGCACCTATCATTCGATCAATGGGTAAGGCATTGATCACCGAGCCTACTAGTCCAGTATCCATATTCTCTCCTCTGATTTTAGAATTACAGTCAAATTTATATGACTTTATTGAGTATTGTTCATGATTTTAAAGACATCAAATGACTATCTTTTATTGAGATTAAAATAGTAAAAATAATTGACATATAAAGGGGGGATTTAAATAAAAAGCTTTAAAAAGTAGAAATATTTAAACTAAGACTATCGCGAGCATTGAGTGAATGTTACTTTATAGCGATTTTTTTTAATGAGTATGAATGAATGAATGATCCTGTTTTGCTACTGGTTGGTGTGGGTTTAGTTTCAATTTTGTGCCAATTTCTAGCGTTTAAAATTAAAATACCTGCGATTTTGCCACTTCTAATAGCGGGTCTTTTATTAGGACCGACCTTTGGATTACTCAACCCAGATCAATTATTTGGTGATTTGTTATTTCCTGTGGTAACACTAGCGGTGGCTATTATTTTATTTGAAGGGGCATTAACTCTTAAACTTAAAGATATTGCCGGACATGGAACCATGGTACGGAATTTATGTACTGTTGGTGCTTTAATCACTTGGATAATTGTAGCTGGGATCGCACAAGTTGCACTGGATATGAGTTGGCAAATGGCATTTTTGTTTGGCGCTATAGTAACTGTTACTGGCCCTACAGTCATTGTTCCATTACTGCGCTCTGTGCGACCTACCACTAAAATAGCTAATATTTTACGCTGGGAAGGCATAATTATTGACCCTATTGGTGCCTTACTAGCGGTACTTGTTTTTGAATATATTATTTCTAGCCAAGATGCATTACTGCATACTTTTTATACTTTTGGAAAAACATTAGGTATTGGATTGGTTCTTGGCGCTGCTGCTGGACATGGCATTGGAGTAATGCTTCGCAAAAATTGGGTTCCTCATTATTTAACTAACACTGCCGTATTAACTTTAATGCTGGGGGTTTACGCATTTTCAAATACTCTGGCACATGAGTCTGGACTGTTAACCGTTACGGTTATGGGAATGTGGCTTGCTAATATGAAAAATGTCGACGTGGAGGATATTTTAGAGTTTAAAGAAACTTTAAGTGTGTTATTAATTTCAGCACTATTTATTCTATTGGCAGCTAGACTCGATTTTAATTCTATATTACAGGTTGGATGGGGAGCCGTGTTTGTCGTGTCTGGTATTATTTTTATTGCTCGTCCCATTAGTGTGTTGTTTTCATCATTTGGTTCTGGGGTGGCATGGAAAGAAGCGTGCTTAATAGGATGGATTGCACCACGAGGTATCGTTGCAGCAGCTGTTTCTGCATTATTTGCAATTAAACTACAAGAGTTAAACTATGATGGTGCGGATTTGTTGGTGCCAATGGTGTTTTTAGTTATTATTGTCACTGTTGTTTTACAAAGTTTAACCTCGGCGTTTATTGCAACATTGCTTGGAGTTCGAGCACCACCCTCAACAGGGATCTTAATTTTTGGTGCGAGTCGATTTGCGCGTCTTTTTGCAAAAGAGTTACTTCAGCAGAAAATTCATGTACATATCGCTGACACTAACTGGGATGCTATTCGTAATGCTCGCATGGACAATATCCCTACTTATTATGGTAATCCTATTTCAGAGCATGCGGAGCGTGTTCTCGATACTTCATTATTTGGTCATGCGTTAGTCATGTCACCTTATCGTCAATTAAACCCTTTGATTACTTATCACTTCGAAAATAGTTTAGGTAAGGGGAGTGTATTAGGTTTGAGTTTAAATGAAGCAAAAAGTAGAGCAAGCCACCAATTTTCAGATAGTTATACCAAAAAATTAGGACTCTTTAACGAAGGCATTACTTATGGAGTGTTAGCCAGCGCTGTAGAAAAAGGTGCAACCATTAAAACAACTACTTTGTCAGACAGTTTTACTATGAGGGACTATGAAAAAAAATGGGGAGCGAGAGCCATGCATTTATGTGCAATAGATCCAGATGGCGAAGTTTTTATTTTTAGTGTGATAAGTGAGTTTGTACCTAAGTCCGGGTGGCGCATTGTGGCAATGATTTATCCTGAATAATGACTTACTTTTCAAAATGACCAGTTAACACCTACCATATTATACACATCAGTGATTAAAGGTTGTTAATCACTGATGATGAATAAAATAATAAGCTTGCGTGTTTAAAAAAAATTTATGAATTATTAATCACATCGCAACGATTTAACACGGGATAATTTTCCACACTAAAGCTTAACTGATTTTGGCTGATGAAAAGGGGTTATTATTGTGGAACCATCTATACAATACTTAACATCAGGGTGTCTATTCGATATCACTTCATGAACTAAACTTTCCTGGCTGCCATCGACATCAACCATGATTAAAAACTTTCCATTTTCTAA
>JAUIHB010000329.1 GCA_030432465.1 Gammaproteobacteria bacterium | reverse complement strand
AATAATGGTTTTACTTCGAACCACTTCGCCAGAAGATAAAGTGATACGCTTAATTTGTCCTTGTTCAATTTGCTCAACTCGGAAGTGTTCTTTGAGTGTGACATCATATTCGTTTAAATGGGTGCGTAAACCGTTAGCCAACTCTGGACCGTTAGTTAGCGGTACAGAAATCAAATTTTCAATTCCCATTGTGTCATTTACCTGACCGCCCACTTTATCAGCAACCAAAGTCACCGCTAAACCTTTACGTGCTGCGTATATCGCGGCTGCAACACCAGCAGGGCCGCCGCCAATAACGCTAACATCCTGCAAAGGCAATTGTTTGGTTTGAGCACTATGACTGGTAAGTTGTGGGTATTTTTCCAATAATTTCACAATTAGCTGAGCGGTATCGATTTTACCATTAGCAAATACTTTACCATTTAAGTAAACCGCAGGAACGCCTTGAATATAGCGTTGTTCAATAATCTCTGGAAATAAACCGCCATCAATCATTTCGCTTTTAATGTGCGAGTTAAGCTGCGCAAACTGATTGAGTGATTGCACAATATCAGGACAGTTATGACAGCTTAAACTGACAAAAACTTCAAAGTGAAGAGGCTCACTAATGTTACTGAGAATAGTTTTAATATTGTCGTCGATTTTGAGCGCTGTGCCGCCGAGTTGTAAAACCGCTAATACCAGTGAATTAAACTCGTGACCACTGGGTATACCTGAAAATATAATGCCGCTGTTTTTACCGTCGACTTCTAATAAAAAGCTGACTGGACTGCGTAATGCTAAGTCACGTTCTTTAAAGTGTATTCTGGAAGAAACGGAGGAAAAATGACTAAGGAATTCAGTTAACTCCTCGCGTTTTTGGTGCTCACCTGTTTGTAAAACCAACGTGACGTTATTCTGTAGGTTGGCGGTATAGTTTTTCAAAGTATTGAGTAATTCGTTATTAAACATAATTGCCTCGTCAGTTTTAATCGGTTTAACTAGATGTTGAAAGCGAGGAGGAGGTCCTCGCTTATATCAGTTGTAATGTTCTGTTTTTAAAAATTAGTCGTGTTAAATTTTGCCAACTAAATCCAAGCTAGGAGTTAAGGTTTTCTGGCCTTCTTCCCAAGCGGCTGGGCACACTTCGCCATCATTCGCAGCAACATATTGCGCTGCTTTTACTTTACGTAGCATGTCCTTGGCTGAGCGACCAATTCCCAAGTCGTGAATTTCAGCAACTTTAATTAAACCGTCAGGGTCAACTAAAAAAGTGCCTCGTAGTGCCACGGCGTCTTCTTCAACCATGACATCAAAACCGCGAGTTATCGTACCGGTTGGATCACCAATCATTGGAAATTTTATTTTGCCAATAGCTTCACTAGTGTCATGCCAAGCTTTATGAGTAAAGTGCTTATCTGTTGAAACGCTGTAAACCTCGACGCCCAATTTTTGCAAGGCTTCATAATGATTAGCCATATCTTCAAGCTCTGTTGGACAAACAAATGTGAAGTCAGCAGGATAGAATAAAAAGATTGCCCACTGTCCTTTTACATCGTCACTAGTGATGGTTTTAAACTCTCCGTTGTGAAAAGCTTCAGCTTTAAATTCTGGAATAGTTTGATTAATTTTTGCCATGAGTAATTACCTCGTTGAGTTATTAAGATGTTTTTCAATGTGGCTGACGATTGACTTGTCAGCGGTTTAATTCAGAGATTTGAATGTTACGTACTTTCTTTGTTTGAATAAATTGAATATTATTGAAGTTAATGTTCGTTTTTATAGAATTACCAAATATTTAAGCTATTTGAGTCATGTAGAAAAAATCATTCAAAAAATCGGATTTGAACAAAATATGAGTAGGAGAGATAAGTGATTACGATTAAACAGATTACCTATGCCTTAGCCGTTGCGAAGCATAAACATTTTAAAAAAGCTTCGGAAGCATGTCATGTCTCCCAGTCAGCACTCAGTACCGCAATATCTGAATTGGAAAGTCAGCTCAAGATGCAGATTTTTGAGCGGGACAACAAAAAAGTGCTTATAACGCCTGTTGGAGAGTTGTTCTTAGAAAAGGCACTAAGAGTTAAAATGGAAGTTGATGATATTTATCAGCTGAGCAAAAGCTTGAGTGAACCGCTTAGTTTTCCATTGTCAATTGGGGTAATTCCAACTATAGGACCCTATTTATTACCTAAAGTCTTACCCAGAGTTCGCGCCGAATTTCCTAAGCTGCAATTAAAAATTGTTGAAGATCAGTCACATACTCTTGTGGATAAAGTACGGCGAGGGGAGTTAGATACCGCTATTTTGGCACTACCTTATCCGCTTGAAAATTTACATGCTTTTGAGTTTTGGCAAGAAGATTTCTTTATTGTTACTCACCAATCTACCAGTTACGCCGGTATGAATGAAATCTCTAGCGAGCAATTACGGGAGTCCCAATTGTTGTTATTGGAAGATGGGCATTGCTTAAAAGATCAAGCGCTTGCGGTATGTAGTTTTCAGACAGGAAAAATCGATCACTCTTTTTCTGGTACCAGTTTATATACCTTGATTGAAATGGTGGCGGGGAAAATGGGGCAGACACTAGTACCGGAAATGGCGTTAGATAGCTTGTTAGACAAAAATGTAGAACTGAAAGCGATTCATTTAAATGAACCGGGCCCTCATAGGCGCTTAGCGTTTATCACTCGGCTTAATTATGCCAATGTGAGCAATATTGAAATTTTAATAAAATTATTCAAACAACAATTGGCTTAAAAAAAACGATGCAATTCTTCAAGTTGAGGCGGTATTGGGTAGGTTATTTTGATTATCATTAACCATCTATCAGATTGATAAAGTTGTTATTTCAAGTTCAGACTACTTGATAGTTGTCTTTTGCTGGTTATCATCTATATTTAATGGGTACAATCATTAGTTCGATTAAAAATACTAATTTATTCAAAGACCTAGATAACTAATTTGAAACTACAATCCTATCAATTAATCACTTTTTTATGCCTCTGCTGGATAACCTTTGTGGTTAAAGCCATTGAGCAGCCTCAGGTTAGGTTATTTAATCAATACATTCAAGATCGTTGGTCAGTCACAGATGGCTTACTTCAGGTGGTTGCTACAAGCATTGTGCAAGATGCCGAAGGCTATCTTTGGATAGGTTCTCAGGTAGGATTGTCTCGATTCGACGGCATTAAATTCACTCATTTCACCCCAGCTAATACACCTGAACTCAGTAGTATGACGACTAAGTTGTTAAGTGATTCATCTGGGCGTTTATGTATTGGCACCGAGAAAGGTTTGATTTTAAGAAAGAACGGTGTGTTTCTGAGCATTCCATTTGGCGAAAGTGCTGAGCAAGAATCTTTTCCTGCCGTTTACGTGCATAATATTTTAGAGCTGGATAGCGGTGATATTTTAGTTAGTGCTCAGTCTGGTATGTATATTGTAAAAGATCAGACTCTGAGAAAATTTATTGCAGGAAATATTGGTGAAGATACTTTTAAAAAACCTATGTTTGGGCTGTTGCAAACGCAAAAAAATATTTGGTTAGGTGGCTTGGGAGAACTCTTTTTATACAGTGGCGGTAAACTGAATCGTTATGCTTTTGAAGAAAATAACAGCTCACTTAAAATTGAACATATAGTTAGTTACCGCGGAAAATTATTATTAGGCACAACCAAAGGGCTTTATTATTTATCTAACAAACAATTAGTCCCATTTCTACCTGAGTCAAAATTATCTATCACTCCAATTGATGCAATGTTAGTCGACTCTAATCAAGAATTATGGGTTGGGACAAACTTAGGATTGTTTCATGTTAACGATGGTCAGTTGGTTGAACATATTTCTAATGACAATCCTGAAGCGTTTAAGGTAATACGCTCAATTTTTCAAGATAAGGAGAATAATCTTTGGCTGGGTAGTTACATTCACGGCATTGCAAGACTACGACCTACAACTGCTTATACCTTTGGAGCTCAATTAGGATTGACTGAACCATTAGTGTGGTCGGTTTTGCCTGATGCTAACAAGCTCTGGGTAGGAACCAATAATGGGTTAAATCAATTCGAAAATGGGCGTTTCTCACTTGTGGTTGCAGGAAGTCAATTACCTCATCCTGTTGTGTATAGTATGTACGCCAGCCTAAACGAAGTCATTTTAGGTACTAGAGCAGGGGTTGCCATTTTTGATAAAAATACCCAAACGCTTAATATACCTAAAGCACTAGAATCATTAAAAGAAAGTGAGATTAGAAGTATTGTGCCAGATGAGGGGAGTGGAATCTACTTAGGTACCAATAATGGTTTATATCATTATGTTAACGGTAAAACTAACTGGTTTTCTCAATTAGATAGCGGCGAAAAAATTTCGATTCGATATATAAAAAAAACAAGTG